>JBGOVH010000582.1:0-2734 GCA_041478005.1 Terriglobia bacterium
ATTCCATTGTTAACTCATTTCGAAAAAAAGTATAAACAAAAATCCTTGATATTCCAAACGAATTGAACAAAGATGAACCAAGTTTGCTTGAGAGATATGGGACATGGGGGTGGAGCAACATAAGTCCCCTCAGCTGAGGAGGGGCTGAAGGCTTGAGAAGCCTTCAGGGGCCAACGGCCCCGGCGGGGGTGGTTGGCTGTAGCCTGCATGCTACAGCTTGGAAAGTTGCCACGATTCGAACCACCCCAGCGGCAGCCATTTTCTGCCGCCACCCCTTTATAGTTATCGAGTCGGGGACTCGATAACTATAAGAACAGAGATGCTTATGCGGCGTTATTTATGCCGCTAGGTATAGAAAACAGGAGGGTTCCAGGTATCTAAGTGGTCTTCAGCATGTATCATCTCTGACCGATGAATTCATTGAAGTGCATCGCTATAATCCCCGCCAGGTTTGACTCCACAAGATTCCCCGGAAAACCCCTCGCAAAAATCGCTGGAAAGCCCATGATCCAGCATGTTTATGAGAGAGTTTCACAGGCGCGTTATGTCAGTGAGGTCATTGTCGCTACGGATGACATTCGTATTTTTGATGCCGTCGAGGCATTTGGCGGTGTGGCTCATATGACATCACGAAACCATCGATCTGGAACCGATCGTGTCGCTGAAGTTGCCGTCAAGACGGATGCGGAAGTCATTGTCAACATGCAAGGGGATGAGCCTTTGCTGGATCCAGGCTGTGTGGATGCAGCCGTCGAGCCTTTCTTTGCAAACCCTTCGCTGCTGATCTCCACCTTAGGCTGTCCGAGTTCTTCCGAAATAGAGCATTCCAATCCCAACGTTGTTAAAGTAGTGGTCGATCACGAGGGTTACGCGCTCTACTTTTCGCGTTCTCCAATTCCTCACTTTCGTCTAAATGACAATTCCCACGGTAACGAGAAGAATTTTTTCAAGCATGTTGGCCTCTATGTCTACCGGACCCAACTCTTAAAGCTTTTGCCAACGCTCAAAGAATCGGTTCTTGAAAAAGCCGAAGCGCTGGAGCAGTTGCGCTTCCTGGAGAATGGATACAGGATTAGGGTGGTCTCATATCAATACGAGTCATTGGCAGTCGATACCCCCGAAGATCTCGATCGAGTCAATGAATTCATAAAGGAGCGTTCATGGCAACCAAATTTATCTTCGTAACAGGTGGAGTGGTTTCTTCCTTGGGCAAGGGTCTGGCAGCAGCTTCTATCGGAAGACTTCTGGAGAGCAGGGGCTATCGGGTAACGCTTCAAAAGTTTGATCCCTACTTGAACGTGGATCCGGGCACGATGAGCCCTTATCAGCATGGAGAAGTCTTTGTGACGGATGATGGTGCGGAGACAGATCTGGACCTCGGGCATTACGAACGCTTCACCAATGCCCGGCTGACCAGAGACAACAACCTGACGACCGGTAAAATTTACGAGTCGATTATTCAGAAAGAGCGCCGTGGAGACTACCTGGGGAAGACCGTCCAGGTAATTCCCCATGTCACGAACGAGATTAAATCAGCCATCAAGAAGATCAGTAGCGATGCGGATGTCGTGATCGTCGAAATTGGCGGCACTGTGGGAGACATTGAGTCCTTGCCATTTTTGGAGGCCATCCGCCAGATGCGACAGGATGTGGGCCGGGAGAATTCCTTGTTTGTCCATCTTACGCTGGTGCCGTTTATTGGTGCCGCAGGCGAACAGAAGACCAAGCCCACTCAACACAGCGTAAAGGAGTTGAGGGCTATCGGTATTCAACCTGATATTTTGCTTTGCCGCACCGATCGCTTTCTTTCTAAGGATCTGAAATCCAAGATCGCTTTGTTCTGTTCGGTCGCAGAGGATGCGGTCATCACAGCCAAGGACGTCAGCTCGATTTATGAAGTGCCAGCCGTCTTGGCGGCTGAAGGTTTAGATCAGATTATTCTGAAGCAGCTCGGTCTTCCTTTTCATGAGTCCGACTTGAGTCAGTGGTATCAGTTGATTGAACGAATCAAAAATCCATTGGACGACGTCGAAATTGCCATTGTCGGAAAGTATGTGGAATATGAAGAGTCTTATAAGAGCTTGAAAGAAGCTTTGATTCATGCGGGATTGATTCACAACCTCCGTACCGTGATCCGCTGGATTGAAGCCGAGGGTGTGGAGGGAGAAAGCTGGAAAGAACAGTTGCGCGGTTACGACGGCATCCTCGTGCCTGGAGGCTTCGGAAAGCGAGGCATTGAGGGGATGATCCGCACCATCTCGTTTGCGCGCGAGGACAAGGTGCCATTTTTCGGCATCTGCCTGGGCATGCAATGCAGCGTCATTGAATTTGCGCGCAACGTTTGCGGACTGGCAGACGCGGACAGCTCGGAGTTTAATCCGGCCACTCCTCATAGGGTCATTTACAAGCTGCGTGAATTGCGAGGCATCGATGAACTGGGTGGAACCATGAGATTGGGCGCCTATCCGTGCGTGTTGAGCCCGGGATCAAAGACTCACCAGGCCTATGGGCAGATTGAGATTTCCGAACGTCATCGCCATCGCTATGAATTTAATCGAGAGTATGAAGAGACCGTGGTGGCCCACGGCCTCAAACTCGTGGGGGTTTCTCCGGATAATAACTTCGTAGAAGTGGTCGAAATTGAGGACCATCCCTGGTTTGTCGGGTGCCAGTTTCATCCTGAATTTAAATCAAAGCCTCTCACTTCGCACCCCTTGTTCAAAGCGTTTGTTAA
>JBGOVH010000480.1:0-3304 GCA_041478005.1 Terriglobia bacterium
AAAGAGGTGTCGAGACCAAGAAGTTCTGGAAAAGTTACTTTGTGATGCGCTTTATCCGAATTAACTGCCTTGCCCATAATCCCGGCATCTCCGGTCACGTTCAAGATGTCGTCCGTAATCTGGAAGGCAAGGCCCAATGCCTGGCCATAGTGGCACAGTGCCTTGGTGGTGCGGTCATCGGCTCCCCCCAGAATCGCTCCAGACTCGAGGGAAACCTCAATGAGACGACCGGTTTTCATGCGGCAAGTAGTCTCTAGCGTGGAAAGTTTCCGGTCATTGGATGACCTTGCGATATCCATAACCTGTCCACCCACCAGTCCGTTGGTGCCTATTGCCTGAGCAATCCGTCCGGCTGCCCTTGCAAGGTTTGCAAGGGGGATATTTCCATTCAGTCCTCTTCCGAGAAAGCACTCGAAGGCCAATGAGAGCAGAGCATCACCCGCAAGAACCGCTATCCCTTCCCCATAAACCTTGTGATTGGTAGGCTGACCACGGCGCATATCGTCATCGTCCATGCAAGGCAGATCGTCGTGGATTAGGGAGTAGGTATGGATCAGTTCCAGGCCGCAGGCAGGAGGAAGGATTGCTTCGTTCGTTTGTCCCAAGATTTCATAGGCGGCGATGGCGAGAATCGGGCGAAGCCGTTTCCCTCCGGCAAAGACGCTGTACCGCATAGATTCATGAATAACTCGAGGTTCCTCGGTTGAAGGGGGCAACAGGCGCTCCAGGGTATGGTCCACAAGAAGCTTTTTTTGTTGCAGGTAGGACTCGAATCGGGATGAAACCATAGACTGGTTTGAGAACTAAAAGTGTGGAATAAAAATGGCGGCGCTCTCAATGGTCGTGTTCTTGGCCCATGAGTGAAAAAAAGTATACTTTGTCCTTTGTGCAATAAGAAGGAGGTTTCTTGAACGCTCCTCAGATTCATGTTCGTCGTGCCGGAGCTGGCGATGAAGAAGTACTTCATTCTCTGATCGATGCCCTGGCAGACTTCGAAAATCTTTCAAGACCCAATGCAGCTGCCCGCGAGCGTCTAGTAAAGGACACCTTTGACAACCATCCCCGGATTGAAGTTTACCTGGCAGAGGTGAACAAGAAAGTTGTGGCCTATGCTATTGTCTTTGAAACCTATTCGTCTTTTCTTGCTCTACCTAACCTCTACCTGGAAGACATCTTCGTTCTCGCCGAATACAGGGGCAGCGGTGTTGGTTACCATTTGTTCAAGTATTGCGTTAATGAGTCCTTTCGTCGAGGGTGTGGTCGAATGGAATGGATGGTTTTAGACTGGAATCAATCGGCCATTAGCTTTTACGAAAGACTAGGCGCACGGCGTCTTAAAGAATGGATTCCTTACCGGTTGACTCGGGAAGAGATGAAGATTGTTCTTGAAGGCAATTCCTCGGACTAAGACCAATTCATTTGGGTTTGTCACGCTGATGCTTCAGACGAACGCCCCTCCCCGTTCTTGCGGCTCCTAGTACCAAATTGCAGAAGTTCTTGCTGTAGCCGGCCGCGTCGAGGCCGGCCGGGGTCGACGCCCCCGGCTACAACAACATACGTGAACTTATGCAACTAAGTACTAGATTTCATACCTCCATTCAATGTGTTCAAAAATGGACATCAAAGTGCAATTGGCAGTCTGTTTGTGAACGGCTATGCCGGGTTCGAACCAGGGAAGAAGCGCCCGCAATGGTCGCGAGAGGGTCTCTATTAGGGATTATGAAGAACCGTTATGTGTAAGTCGTGCTTGAAACCATAACAAGGGAAACAGCTGTCTTGACACGAGATTGATGTGTTCATATTCACTTTTGTTGCTGTTGGGAAAGAATTGTAACCACATATCACAGACACGACGAGAGAAAGGAAGGCCGGGGAAAAAGCATGAGACTCTTTTCAGACTGGATTATGAACGGTAGTGTGAATTCGTTTCGACCCTCCAAGAGAATCCCTATGAAGATCCGCTTTAGAGTGACAGGGACAGACCAAAATGGGTTGCCGTTTGAGGACTATGCAGAGACCGTTGACGTGAGTCCTGGGGGAGGCTGCTTGATTTTTGCCAAGGAAATCAAGAAAGGTGAGAACCTGAAGGTCTACGGTCCTAATGGGGCTTCATTTGTTGTCAAAGTGCGCTGGTTCAAATACGATATGCGAAAGAACATCCGCTATATTGGCTTCCAGCTAATCGAACCTTTGGAAAAATGGGTCGTATCTATTTGAATAGGCAAGTGGAGTGTTCGACTTTTCGATCTAAGCCAGTTTCTGAAACAGCTACTTCCTTCCTTTAATTCAATTAATTCAATACTAATAATAACCCAAGAACACTCGAACGACAGCCAGGCAGGCCATGGGTTTTCGACGGACCTGCTCTGACACCCGTCAGCAGGATTTCCCCTGGTCTGGCGACAACCTATGATGCACGGGGAAGGGAAAAGGAAAGGAGCACGGACGTCCCCTGTACTACAAGATCGCAACTTAGCACAATGTCTGAAAAGCCCCCATTGGCCTGGATCTCCTGGCTTCGTGAGCTGTAACTTCGATTGTGCTGTGGGGGCCATTGATCCGCATATATCAGCATTCATCTGCGTCCAAGAGCTTCTCTGCGTCTCCGCGGTTAGCTTTTGGCTGCGGCCACAGGCCACGCTAAGTCTTCTCAACACCTGTCTTCCATCTTGCCATCTGTTCCTGTAGCCTCGTGGATGCGTTTGATATAGAATTTCGCTCCTGACGATTCAGATGATTTTCAATCCAGCCCAGGAGAGATCCATGCCATTCTTGAAAAGTAATCGAACCAAAAAGATTTTGCGGGAGGGGAAGGTAGCCATTGGCACCATGATCAACATGATTCGCTCTCCTCAGGTAGTTCAACTACTGGGGGCTGCTGGCTGGGATTTTTTCATCCTTGATGCCGAACACGGTCAATTTGGTTGGGAGACAATGACGGATTTCATGTCAGTCTCCCGTTACGAGACGATTGATTCTATGGTGAGGGTAGTCGATCCTGTTTACCCGTTGTTGGCACGGACACTCGATCTAGGAGCACAAGGTTTGATTTGTCCCAGAGTTGAAACGCGAGAACACGTGGAGGCAATTGTTCAATGCACGAAATATTATCCACTCGGTGACAGAGGCGCCTCCGTGAGCGGCATCCATTCAGGGTTTCGGGATGTGAGCCCGGCGGAATACCTGGAATGGGCCAATGAAGAAACCCTGATCGTCATTCAGCCGGAAACGAAAAAAGCCGTGGATAACATTGACAGTCTAGTGTCGGTGAAAGGCCTGGACGCTGTTTTCATCGGCCCCTTTG
>JBGOVH010000019.1:0-12597 GCA_041478005.1 Terriglobia bacterium
CGCATGACAGTAAAAACCAAAACAGTTCAAGTTTCCAGTAAAGGATTCTGCGACGTGATTGATCTCACGGATGAAATTCAGGCTGCTCTGGACAACACACAGTTGGTCGACGGTGTCGTCACCATTTTCGTTGCAGGCGCCACTGCGGGAGTCACAACCATCGAGTTTGAATCTGGGTGTATTCAGGACTTGAAGAAAACCTTCGAGCGTTTGGCGCCGCAGGGTGAACACTATGCGCACAATGCCCGCTGGGGAGATGGCAACGGGTTTTCGCACATTCGAGCTGCCCTGCTTGGCGCCTCGCTCCAGGTTCCTTTTTCCAACAAGAGACTTCTGACTGGCACCTGGCAACAAATTGTCCTCGTTGATTTCGACAACCGTCCCCGGCGGCGGGAAGTGGTCTTGCAGTTCTTGGGGGAAGCCTAGCGCTGTGTCTCGGATTTGCAATGACAATTCCTCGTTTAGCCGCCGCCCCCTCACCCGGCCTTCGGCCACCCTCTCCCCCGAAGGGGGCGAGGGAGTTAAATCAATAATTTCTACTCTCCACTCGCCCTGATTCGGGGGAGAGGGGCAATGGGTGAGCGGGCACCGCCCAATTGGCAAGCTATTTCAGACACAACTAAGTAGCGCATCCTCGCTCGGGCTTCGAGAATTTGGACAATAATTCTAAGAATTGACTCCGGGGCCCGGAGAGAGCTGCTTGAGCAGACCGGCCAGCTGTTCGGTCCAACCTGCGCCGCCACGAATCGTTGTTACCAACTGATCGACAGATTCCATTATCTTTTCATACTGAATAAAATCCTTGTACTGCTGGATCACTTCAAGATCCTCCGGCGTCAGTGGGATGGCCCTTTCGTAAAGGTGGATCAGGTTGTTCAACTGCTCAAAATCTTTGTGCAATTTCTCAGCGCTCCTGGCGATGTGCTGCATGGAAGCGTCAATCTCAGGCGCCGCACCGGTTGCAAATTCCACCAAAGGCATAATTGCTTTGGCGGTGTTGGATTGTTCCTCCAGCAATCGGATCTTTTCCTGGAGAGTCTCAGCCTGTTTGGTCAAGACACTGACGCGGGAAGATAGACTGGCGTTCTCTTCCCGAATGAGGGCAGTGTCCGTTTCCAACTCTATTTTTTGAGTTTCCAATTCACCAAGCGAGGCTTTGAATGAATTCTTTTGCTTCTGAATGCTTTCGATCAATAAATTAAATTCTTCGAGAGTGCCAGCCAGTTTCTCTAATTCTCTATCGTTCATTGTCTCCAACCCACTGGCAATCTTGCGTATCGGTCTGGACAAAGACCACGCCAAAAGCGATGACAAGCCGGCGCTAATAATCAAGACGACTCCGCACAAGAGGCCCATCTGCAGACGCAACTGGGTGGCGATAAGGTCTATCCGGTGCCCCGAAATGCCTAAAACGATTGTTCCGATCCGCAATTGTTCGTAAAAAACAGGACGGGCAATATGGAACAAGGTTTCACCTGTGGCAGGCCAGCTTGAACGGCTCAAATAATCCGTTTCCGACTGGGCTATTTGAGACAAACGGCTTTCAATTGCGGCAAAATTTTGCTTATCAATTCCACTCTCAGCAATATTTTTTCCATCTTTGTCGAGGATAAGGATATAGAGAATATCTTCGGAACGAATAAATCCCTTGGCCAGCTGATTAAGTGCGCCCTTGTCGTATATCGTCAATGCCCCTATTGAAGACTTGTCCAGGACCTCGGCTGCCAGCTTGCCACGCCGGGTCAATTCCTCGACGAGGAAGCTCTCAATATGATCAGGCAGCCAAAAGACAAGAGCCACTGTGAAAATGAACGCAATAACCAGACTGGGAATCAGAAATCTTTTTTGCAGGCTGCTCATACGGTTTTGACGGAAATAACCTCGCTTAGTAATCTTTGCAAATTATAGTGACATCTCTTCAATCCGCTCCGTCTGGGGCTGTCCGCTCACCCCGCCTCCGGCATACCCGAGAGGAGTCTTTCTTTTCATCTTTCTTTTATTCGACATTTTCGAAGTTGATCATCAGAACAATAGGGTCTCGCAGGAAACTTTGAGTGCCTTAACTGACGATCTAAAGACAATAATCCCCAACTAGGCGCGCTGATCTGAGTGCCGCAGGTTAATGATTAGGATCAGTGTAAAGTTGGTGATTGAATGGGCGGCGATTACAGGTAAGAGACTGCGCGTCAGCTCAAACAAACAACCTAGCAGAAAACCGCCAAAGGCAGCATAGATCGACCAGGGCCAAAAGTTATTTCGTGGGATAAAGTGGGCCAGCCCGAAAAGGAGGCTGGCCGGAATCAATCCCAATGCAGGCTGCACAGCGCCGCGGAAGAAGACCTCTTCAACTAGACCGCTGAGAAGGGCAATAGCCAAAATCTCCCATAGCTGAAGAGGGACCAGCACCTTGCTGAATTCACTCTCAAGATGTTTCGCCCAGGAGAAGTTCCGGCTGACAAACAAAGAGAGCAGAACCAAGAAAGTAGCGGTTCCCAGCGTCCCCAAGATAACAGAGGCAAAACGCTCCTCACTAACTAGGATGAAAAGATTCCAGCTGAACCGTCTTTGAGAGTAAATCCAGAGCAAACCAACAACTAACAAGATGGAATAAAGCCTTACCGCTTGAGCCAAAATCCTCATAAGGCGCCACCAGTGTATGAAACGAAGTACTTAGGTTCGGTAATCGGCATTGATGTGGATGTATTCTTTGGTGAGGTCGCAGGTCCACATCGTAGAGACATGAGAGCCTGCATGCAGGTTGAGGGTGATCTGGATGTTGCGTTGGCTGAGGATCTGCTTGGCGCTGGTTTCATCAAAAGCCAATGCAGTACCATTCTGGCAGACAGGCAGGTCGCCAATTTGAATGTCCACTCGATCGGGATCAAAGGAAACCCCAGAATAACCGGCAGCGCAAAGGATGCGTCCCCAGTTGGCGTCTTCTCCGGCCAGGGCAGTCTTCACCAGCGCGGAATTGGCAATGCTGCGCGCAATTTGTGTGGCGTTGACTTCGCTATCAGCTCCCTGCACTCGAATTTCTACAAATTTCCCAGCTCCTTCACCGTCGCGAACAATCTGTTGCGCCAAACTTTGGCACACCTGGGTGAGGCCGTCGAGGAAATCGTGATAAGAATTGTCTTTGTCCTCAATGAGGCGGGAACCAGAGGCGCCATTGGCCAGGACTGCCAGTGTGTCGTTGGTTGAAGTGTCGCCGTCAACGCTGATCCGGTTGTAGCTCTTTTCACAGACCTCAGTGAGGGCCTCTTCAAGAAGGCTGCGAATGATCATCGCATCGGTGAGAACAAACCCGAGGGTTGTCGCCATTCGCGGATGAATCATTCCCGCCCCTTTAGTCATGCCGCTGATCCGAACGTTCGCGCCATCGAAATTCTTTTCAGCCGTACAGACTTTACGGGTTGTGTCGGTCGTCAGTATGGCCCGGGAGACTTCCTCAATAGCAACAGCGCTAAGGCCTTGCCTAAGCACGTCACTCTTCCTTTCCATGCGGTAGAAGGGAAGTTGTATGCCAATGACCCCAGTAGAGGCCACAAGAACCTGATGGGAAGCAATTCCCAGGATTCTTCCCGCCAAATCAGCCATTTGCTCAGCGACTCGAAGACCTCTCTCTCCCGTACAAGCATTGGCGTTTCCCGAGTTCACGATGATGGCTCTGATTTCACCTCCGGACTCCTCCAGATGTCTCTGCGAAATCAAGACCGGCGCAGCTTTTACCACGTTGGTGGTAAAGCGTGCGGCCCCGATCGATGGCCGGGCTGAATAAAGAAGTCCAACATCCAATTTGCCGTCGTCCTTCTTTATTCCCGCGCTAGCAGCAGAAGCTAAGAAGCCTTGCGGGCAGACCACGTTTTCGAAATCCAGTTTCCAGGTCAATTCAGAGTGTTCCTTTTAGTTTTTGGGAATTGTTATAGTCGTCAGTGTCTTCTCTGCCTGCTCGAGGGCCTCCACAACTCTGGCAGTGGCGGTTCCTCCGAAAACGGAACGATTGTTAATACTGCTTTCCAAAGTGAGCGCCGAGTGAACGTCCTCAGTGAAGTGCTCTGAAAATGATTGGAAGTCGGCTAGACTAAGCTCATGGAGCTGTATCTTCCGGGGTTCACAATGCAAAACGATCTTCCCAACCAACTCATGAGCTTTTCGAAAAGGCATTCCTTTCCGCACCAGATAATCAGCCAGGTCTGTGGCATTCAAATAGTCCCCTTGAACAGCGGAGGTAGCTTCACTACGGTTCACTTTAAGCGTCTTCATTACAATTCGGGTTACCTGCAGGCAATCGAGAAGCGAGTCAAGCGTGGTAAATAAAATCTCTTTGTCTTCCTGGAGGTCCTTGTTGTAAGCCAGAGGAAGCCCTTTTAGAAGCGCCAGCATGCTGGTCAAATTCCCCAACACCCGTGCCGCCTTTCCCCGAATCAGCTCCAGTGAATCCGGGTTTTTCTTTTGGGGCATGATACTGCTGCCCGTGGTGACAGCGTCCGAAAGATCAATCAACCCGAATTCAGCGGAAGAATAAATGATCAAATCCTCAGCCAGTCTGCTGAGATGGACCATGGTCAATGCAGCAGCAGAAACAAAATCCACCTGGTAGTCCCGGTCGCTCACAGCATCCAGGCTATTCCGAGTGAGGGTTGCAAACCCCAGCTCGATGCGCAAGAAATCCCGGTCGACGGGGAACCCGTTTCCAGCCAAGGCCCCAGAGCCCAACGGCATCGAATCGGTGCGACGAAAGCAATCTTCAAACCGATCGTAGTCCCGCTGGAACATCTCAAAGTAAGCCAGCAGATAATGGGAAAACAAAACTGGCTGGGCTTTGCGCAGGTGTGTATAGCCGGGAATGATCACGTCAAGATGCGTTTTGGCCAAATCGAGAATTTCGCGATTCAGATTCTTAATGTGCACCTGGACCTGAATAATGGCTCGCTTCATATAAAGACGGGTGTCCAGCGCGACCTGGTCATTGCGGCTTCTTCCGGTGTGCAGCTTGTAACCGGCATCGCCGATGAGTTCTACGAGCCGCGCTTCCACGAAACTATGAACATCTTCGTCCGTTTCGCTGGAGAGCCACTCGGGTTCCTTCTCAACTCGTTTCTTGATCTCTGCCAGACCTCTGCCAATCAGCCTGGACTCCTCCTCAGAGAGGATTCGGATATGGGCAAGAGCCTTGGCATAAGCCATCGATCCTTCGATGTCTTCGAAGATCAGACGCCGATCGACTTCCAGCGAATTATTGAATCGCTCAAAAGCCGCATCCGTCTGCTCAGTAAATCGCCCCCCCCAAGTTTTCATCTCGAGATCCTTATAGGACCCGTTTTTTTCTCTGCCCGCGTCTTACTGCTTGCTTCTTCTATCCGCTAATGCCTGAACCTTCACCGGCAGGCCAAAGAGGTTAATGAAACCTTCAGCGTCCCTTTGGTTATATACAACCTCCTGGCCAAACGTCGCCAGGTCTTCTCGATAAAGCGAATGCACTGAGCTTCGGCCAGCGACGATAATGTTTCCCTTGAAGAGTTTAAGTCTTACCGAGCCAGTTACCGTTCTTTGGGTCATGTTGACAAAAGCGTCTAGTGCCTCACGGACGGGAGTAAACCACTGGCCGTTGTAAACCAGGTCCGCATATTTAATCGCCAACTGATCTTTCATCCTCAGGACTTCCTTATCCAGACAAATGGATTCCAGCTCGCGATGAGCCAGCACCAACAGGGTTCCGCCAGGGGTTTCATATGCTCCCCGGGACTTCATTCCCACGAGTCTGTTTTCTACCAGGTCAATTCTGCCAATAGCGTGTTCTCCTCCGATTTTGTTGGCCAGCTTTACCAATTCGACTGGCGACAAGCGCTTTCCATCAATGCCGACGGGCGTGCCGGCTTCATATTCGAGCTCCACGTAACGGGGCTGATCGGGAGCTTTTTCCGGAGATACCGTTAACTTCCACATGGAGTCTTCTGGCTCACTGGCAGGATCTTCCAGGACACCGCCTTCGTGGCTGATATGCCAAATGTTTCGATCTTCGCTATAGATTTTTTCCTTGGTTGCGGTGATGGGAACGTTGTGCCGATGCGCATAGTCAATGGCGTCTTCCCTGGACCTGATGTTCCATTCCCTCCATGGAGCGATCACCTTTAGATGAGGGGCCACCGCTTTGTAGGTCAGCTCAAAGCGCACTTGATCATTCCCCTTGCCAGTACACCCATGAGCGACGGCATCAGCCCCTTCTCGCAAGGCAATTTCTGCCTGTCGTTTGGCCAGAATGGGACGCGCCATTGAGGTTCCCAGCAAATATTTCCCCTCATAAATTGCGCCGGCACGCAGTGTGGGCCAGATATAGTCGCGCACAAATTCTTCGCGCAAGTCTTCGACGTAAAGTTTGGAAGCGCCAGTCTTCAATGCCTTTTCTTGAAGGCCTGCCAGCTCTTCTTCCTGACCGACATCGCCCGCCATAGCAATCACTTCACATTGGTAGTTCTCTCTTAACCAAGGGATTATGATTGAAGTATCCAATCCTCCTGAATACGCTAAGACAACCTTCGTGACCATTAGGCTTTCCCCTTAAGAAATGAATATGACGGCGTAAGAATTTGTGGATCCATGAAGCGTGACAAGTGAAACGTGAAGAATGAAACGTGAATACTAATGAGCTCCTTCACGTTTCACTCGTCACGCTTCACGCATGCTGAGCGGCCTAGAAATCTTGAATCCCAGTTTCATTTGTTTTATCACGCCATCAACAGGTACAAGATCGCCTTCTGCACGTGTAGCCGGTTTTCGGCCTGATCGTACACAATCGACTGCGGGGAATCAATCACGCTGGGTGCAACCTCAGAGCCTCGGTGAGCAGGCAGGCAATGCATGAACACGGCCTCCCTCCGGGCATGCGACATCAATTCACTGTCCACGCGATAACTGGCGAAGACTGCAGCACGATCTTCCGTTTCGGCCTCCTGCCCCATGCTTGCCCATACGTCCGTGTAAACAATGTTGGCTTTGTCAACTGCTGCTTTGGGGTCGTTTAGAATTTCAATGCGAGCTCCAGTTTCTTTGGCCGTTTTTTGGGCTTCACTCACAATTCGGTGGTTGGGTTCAAAGCCCGCCGGTGTGGCAATCCAAAGCTCCAGACCCAGTTTCGCCGCGCAGTCAATCAAAGAATGACACGTGTTGTTGCCGTCGCCCACATACGCAAATTTCAAGTTCTTTACCGTTCCGAATCTTTCGAGAATCGTGAAATAGTCGGTGAGCGCCTGACAAGGATGCAAGAGATCCGTCAACCCGTTGATGACGGGAATAGACGCGTGTTCGGCCAGTTCCAAAACCGACTTGTTCTTGTAGGTTCGTGCCACAATCCCATGAACCCAGCGCTCGAGGTTCTTAGCCACATCCTTGATCGACTCACGTTCGCCCAGCTTTGCTTCAGAGTGATCCAGAAAAAGCGCATTCCCTCCCATGCCGGTGATTCCGACGTCAAAAGTCACGCGAGTGCGCAAGGAAGGTTTTTCAAAAATCAAAGCGAGCGTTTTTCGATCAAGCGCATGGGCGTAATCTCCCGGGTTTTTCTTGATGGCTGAGGCCGTCTTGAAGATTAGGGCAATATCTTCGGATGTCAAATATTGGATGGAAATCAGATCGGAAACGGTAAGCTTGCTATCAGAAATCACTTCGGTCTGGGGTGGCTTTTCGACAGTCATGATTTCCGATCCTTTTCTGAAGCTTGTCCAATTGCATCGTGCCCACTCATTTCGACTTGGACCTGGGCAAGAATTTTGTCCAGGGCTTTAATGAACTTGCCTATTTCTTTTTTTGTAATGACATAAGGAGGCAAGAAGCGCAGGACGCTGTCACTCGTGCAATTGATAATGAATCCTGCTTCTAGACACCGATTCACAATCTCCCTGCAGGGGAAGGTCAATTCCATCCCCAGGATAAGGCCTTCACCACGAACGTCTAAAACGAAGGGGTACTTCTCTTTAAACTGGAGGAGTCGATTCTTAAAGTAATCTCCCTTTTCCACAATCTGCTCCAAGAGATTATCTTCCTGCAAAATCTTGATGAACTCGAAGCCGACGCGACAGGCCAGCGGACCTCCTCCGAATGTTGTCCCATGATCACCCGGACCAAAGGTTGGGGCCACTTTATCAGTGGTCAAAAGTGCGCCCAGAGGCATGCCCAGCCCTAGCGGCTTGGCTAGCGTCAAAATATCAGGGCGGATATTGAACTTCTGAAAGTAGAGATAGCGCCCCGTTCGGCCGATGCCGCACTGGATTTCATCAAAAATCAAAAGTGCCCGATATTGGTCACAAAGTTGTCGGGCGGTTTTTAAGAATGCCCCGCTGCAAGCGTGAATTCCCCCCTCGCCTTGAATGGGCTCAATAATGATGGCACAGACCTTTTCGCTAAACCTGGCTTGTAGATCCTCCAAATCATTAAACTTGACAAAGTGAAATCCGGGAACCAGGGGCTCATAAGGTTTCCGATACTTGTCATTGGCCGTCGCCGAAAGCGCCCCATAGGTGCGGCCGTGAAAAGCATTATCAAGGGTCAGAATTTCATGCTTGCCATCTCCCAGGTGATTTTTGTAGGAATAGCCACGAGCCAGCTTAAATGCGGCCTCGATGGCCTCCGTTCCACTATTGCAGAAGAAAACTTTCTCCATGCCTGATATTTCGATTAGTTTTTGCGCCAGCAGCGCCTGATAAGGATGATAAAAAAGATTGCAGACGTGTACGGATTTCTTGATTTGCTTGCGGATGACGTTATTAATGCGCGGATGATTGTAACCGAGGGCGTTCACTGCGATTCCAGCCAGGAGATCGATATAGCGCTTGCCTGCAAAATCGTAGAGGACGCATTTCCGCCCCTTGTCAATATATAAAGGATATTTTTTGTAGTTGGAGATGAGAACTTTGGATTCAGCTTCGGCAATCTGCTTTAGATTCATCTGGACGTCCTTTGATGCTGACATATTGTCCTTGACAGTTCACTAATGAATTGCCGTTCCCAGGGATTCGTTTCGCAGCAAAACCTTCCTCAGGCAGTCGGGCACTTTCCCACCAACGATGTGTACCTGTTGGATGCCACTTTCCAAAGCGCGCTGGCAGGCTCTGGTCTTGGGCAGCATCCCATCGGTAATGATTCCTTTCGAGCGAAGGGCCTCAATCTCATGTAGAGTCAAGGAAGGGAAGACCTCGTGATTTGCATCCAGAACTCCAGGGACGTCTGTCAGAAAAATCAGCCGCGCAGCTCTGCAAAAAATTGATGCAGCAGCAGCCATTTCATCCGCATTGATATTGTAGTAGCTCCCATCCTCCCCCATGGCAATGCAAGCAATGATTGGAAAGTATTTTCTTTCCAAAGCGAGGTCGATCAAAGCGCTGTCACCCTTAAAGACCTCGCCCACAAAGCCGTAGTCGAAGTCTGCATCAGCAGGGTCTTGAGCTTGATACTTTCGAGCGATGAAGCTTCCCCCGTCCCCTCCGCATAAACCAATAGCCTGATGACGAATGCGCGAGAATGCGGCAACAATTTGCTTGTTGACCAAACCTGCCAGGACCATCTGAACGACTTGCATGGTGGCAAGATCGGTGACGCGCAAGCCATTGTGAAAATGACTAGGGATGCGTAACTTCTCCAAGTATTCCTTAATCTGCTTGCTGCCGCCGTGGACGACAATGACTTCATGTCCATGGTCTTGAACTGCTGCAAGTTGGGCGACCATTTTATGGAGAAGATCCCAGTCCGTCAATAAACTTCCCCCCAGTTTTACAACAATTCTCAAGCGATCTTCTCCATTTCCCCCGTGTTCGCCGTGGTCGATTCCCATATAGGAGAATTCGATTCACATCAACCCTGTTTTCTCGTCGATTCCCAGCATCACATTCATGTTCTGCACAGCTTGCCCGGCCGCGCCCTTGCCGATGTTGTCGATGGCAGACAACAGTATCAGGTTTGACCGGTCGGATTCGAACTTCCAGCCGATGTCGCAAAAATTGGTGTGAGCGACGAACTTGACTTCGGGGAGAGTGTCGTTTGAAAAAAGTCGAATGAAGGTTTCATGAGCGTAAGCTTGGTAGAAGCACTCCTCAATCTTTGATGCAGTTTCCGATTTCCGCAACTTGAGGTAAATTGTCGAAAGGATCCCGCGATTAATGGGAAGCAAATGCGGCGTGAAAATCAAATGCGAATTCTGTAATTCTTGCCAGATCTCCGGCGCATGCCGATGCTTGAAAACGCTATAGGCTTTGAAGCTCTCAGCGACCTCAGAAAAATGAGTCGTCGCCGAGGGTGTTTTTCCGGCGCCACTGACTCCGGATTTCGAGTCACAGATAATGTCGACTTCGGGATCGATCATGCCAGCCCGCTGGAGCGGAATCAGGGGAAGAAGCGCAGAAGTTGGATAGCAACCAGGGTTGGCCAGCAGTCGCGCCTGCCGGATTTGATCTCGATAAATTTCTGTCAACCCGTAAACCGCTGTCTCCAGAAGCGTAGAATGTTGGTGTTCAAACCCGTACCATTGAGGATAGAGTGAATTGTTTTTCAACCTGAAGGCGCCGCTCAGATCGATGACCCTGAATCCTTTTTGCAGGATTTGCGGAACCAATTCGTGCGAGGTTTCATTTGGAGTGGCCAAAAAAACGATGGAAACTTTTCGCGTAACGAGTTGATCCAGATCAAGAGGCTCAATTTCCAGGTCGCATCGCCGGTAAAACTGATGGAGCTCTTCGCTGTATTTTCTAGATTTGACGTTTTGCCGCTCGATGTTCGCCGTCATCAGTGTGTTCAACTCCACGGCGGGGTGATTTAGGAGAAGAGCGACAATCTCGGCACCAGAGTAACCACTCGCGCCGATAACGGCTATTTTGAATTTTGGGGACATGGTCAAACCAGTTACTTTGCTAGCTCTATGAGACGCTTGCGGACAGTGCGGGCTGCATGAGCGCCCCGGGTTGCAACCAGGATAGTATCATCACCTGCCACTGTCCCGACAATTTCCCTCCATCCGATGGTGTCCAACGCGCGGGCCACCGGAGAGGCGTTCCCCGGGTTGGTCTTTACCACCACAAGATTGCCGGCCTCAGCGACTTCTGTCATGAACTGGGAAATCGTTTGTCGCTGATGGTTGCTGTTGAAGCCAGAACTCAATGTCTCCGGTGAGCGGTATCCCTGTGGTGTCTTAACGAGATTGAGCTCCCGCAGGTCACGGGACAGGGTTGCCTGAGTGACGTTGACTCCTTCGCTTTTCAATCGCGTGACCAGCTCGAGCTGGCTCAGGATCGAGCTGGATTGGATTAGATTGAAGATTTTCGTTTGCCGCCAGTTCTTGTTCATAGCCTTCATTCCGCATAATTATGCGAAGGAGTGAATAAGTATAAACCAGAAATGGTTGCTGTCAAGGAAGAAATGGAATGAGGCGCAATGCCTCGGGTACGAGGGCTCTTTGGCAGCCACGACCAACGCGCTGGTTGCGTTTGTCGTGGACAGGTGCGTCGGACAGGAAAACCCACGATAGCCGCGGAAAGCGCAGCAATCGTGGCTACCCGTGCCATGTGATTGCCCTAGTAACTGAGGCTCTAGAAATGAATCCTCTAAGCGGCGGACTGACGAGGGCTTGGGGAGACTTGCTGCAGGATTGCACGGATCTCCTCGTTAGTGAGATCGGGGAATTCCTCGTAATAATTCTCGATCTGATAGAGAGCCAAATCTTCGGTGACTACGGATATGACTTCATTGCAATGATTCTGAATAAAACGGCTCGCTCGGAAATGCGTGACAGGGACGGCAGCGACAATTTTGCTCGCCCCAAGTTTACGTGCAGTCTCAATCGCGCTGAACATGGTCCAGCCTGAGTGCATGCCATCGTCGATGATTAGGACAGTTTTCTGTGAAAAAGAGGAAGGAGGCTTGATGCCCCAATCCTTGAAATCCCATTCGAGTTGCTGACGTTCTTTCTTGGCAATTTGGTAGATTTCGGCTTGGCTAATTCGGATTTGCCCTATCAGAGGTTGATTAAGATGTAGATCATCGGAAATGGACACATACCCGAATATCGGCTTCGGGGCCCAGGAAATCTGGAGCCTGCGGATTGGAATGACCTCAAGCCGGCTTCGCAGGGCTTGCGCCACGGACAAGCCTGTAACGATGCCTCCGTTTGGGATTGCTGTCACCACAAGGGATTCATTTTGAAATTTGGATAATTGCTGGGCTAGTTCTCTTCCTGCAACTTCGCGATTCCTGAATCTGGCCATAGTCGGTACCCCTAATGCCAAAAGAGAGCCGTTTCGTCCTCGATGGTAAAGCGGCGCTAAGAATAAGTAGAGAAGATAGGAAAATCAAGGCCAAAAACGGTCCCATCAAGTTTGTATGAGGGCTGCCCAAGTACGTTTTCGAAGCAAGCCTTGCACCCTTTCTTCGGACCAAGATAAGATGCCAGTCCTGAGTAATGCCTTGTTACAACGGGGAAGAGGACGCGCGGCGGCGGAGCGCGCGTGCCACCCATAATGAGGTGGAGCGGGCGCTCCTGCGCACGCTGAGGAGGGGAAGTGTGAAAAAATTGAGCAGTGCCTGGAACGAGTCCCCCCTTGGAAAAGGGGAGACTAC
>JBGOVH010000162.1:0-6066 GCA_041478005.1 Terriglobia bacterium
ATTTGCATGCCGCACTACGCTAAGTGAGGAAGATGATGGCCGACGGCGTGCCCACCGGCGTGTATTGGCCGGTAAAGGTGAGGCTCCCGGTCTTCTTATTGACGCGGAAAGTGGCCAGTGCGTCACCCCTCTGATTACACGAGTAAAGGAAATTTCCCGTGGGATCGAAATTGAAGCTGCGCGGATAATCGCCTCGGGTCCATTCCTCCCCGGCAAACGTCACGGTACCCTCCTTACTAACTGAAAAGAAGGCGATGCTGTCGTGCAGCCGGTTGGCCGCATAGACGAACTTCCCGTCAGGTGAGACCACGACCTCTGAAGTAAAGTTGGTGCCGGTGAATCCTCTCGGCAGAGTTGACGCGGTCTGTTTCGCGGTCAGCCTTCCCGCCCGGGCGTCATAGTCGAACACGACCAGCGTGGAACCCTCCTCCTGTAGCGAATACAACCAACGGCCGTTCGGGTGAAAGGCAAAATGGCGCGGTCCGTCTCCCGGAGGCAATTTCATCGACGCAGGCTGATTGGCGGAAAGCGTACCCTTTTGGACGTCGAACTTCCAAATGAAGATCTGATCCATTCCCAGGTCACTTGTCAGCACGAACTGGCCCGCTGGATCGGCCTGGATCATGTGTGCGTGAGGGCGGTCGTGGCCGCTGATGGCAAAGCTTCCGGGCGGTGCACTAGTCGCATGCTTTGGGCCAACCGTACCCTGATCCTGTTTGACATCGGTGGCGGGGCCGAGCTCGCCGTTCGGCCGGATGGGCAGGACTGCCACGGTCCCGCCGGCGTAGTTGGCCACCAGAACGTGCTTGCTAGATGGGTGGACGCTTAGGTGAGCAGGGCCGGCCCCTTGCGAGCTGACCGTATTGAGCAACGTCAGATGCCCATTGGAGCGATCAATTGAGAACGCGCTCACCGAACCGGAGTTCGTGTCCTGAAAAGTTGCGGTCTCATTTGCCGAGTACAAATGGGTTCTGGAGGGATCGAAATCGAGCCAGGCCGGGTTGGAAGCACTCAAAAAAAGCTCGCGTTGCGACAAAGCCCCGGTTGAAGGATCCATTTGAAACAGGTAAATGCCTTGTCCGTTGCCCTTGCTGCCCTCTGGGCCTTGCGATGAACTGTAAGTGCCGACGTATGCCAGAATCGACTTATTCGCCAGATTCGCTTGTCGGGCTCGTGCGACTGCCGGACCGGTCAAGGCTAGAGCCGTGGCACCTTGTAGGAAAGCGCGACGTGAGATCTTGCCGAGAGAGTCGTGTTGCCTTTGTAGCTCCTCCGGTGACATCTGAGTCCTCCTTTTGGTCTAGCGAACGGATCCATAACTAGAAACGGCCAGATTATGGGATGATTCGACTCGTAAGGCAAGCTTGGTATTAGGTCGCCTCGCTAAGAGTCATGAAGCATAATGTCGCTTCAGCGCGGCGTCAATCACCGCTTCACGGTCGCCGCGATTCCAACTAGTCTGAATGTGATCCCCGCTGAAGCATTACTTTACATGGTGGCCCTCACCCGGCGCTCCACGCCACCCTCTCCCAGAGGGCGAGGGAGTAATTCGATAAGCCAGGTTCTTCTCAAAGAAGATCAAACAGACGTTTCGTTTGCATATCGTCAAGACAAGAACGGTTGAATGAAACGTCAGTTTCGACATGAAGCCTTGTCGACTTCTTCATCGGACCAACTCCCTCTCCCACGGGGAGTGGGTGGCGCGGAGCGCCGGGTGAGGGGGACCGGCTCTTATGCCAAGAAAATGTCCAATCTCTAGCGCCATGCTCTGCATGACTCTAAAGGTGAGGGACTATGACAGGCGAACTGGCGCGTAACGCTGCCCCACAATTCGCGCAGTTGGACCACCCGGGCTCGGTCAACCGATGGCATTGCGGGCAAACTGGTCCCATTGATGCGCCGCAGTTTGGACAAAAGGCAAAGCCCGGCTGAAGCTTGATACCACATCCATGACAAGGAACCTGCGGCTTCTGCCGCATCAGGAAGTAAATCAGAATGCCGACGCCATTGGGAACAAAGATGGCCAGCAGTGTCCACAACACCTGACGCATACCACGGCGGCGCGCATCGTCATGGATATAACCAATCAACAAAACATAAAGAAAAGCCACCATCGGAGCCAGCACCGCCAACAGTGCCATCACCCAAGCCGCTGACGCTCCAGAGCTGTCACGGGTTGTCTGCCAAGTGATAGTAATAAAAACGGCAAGCAGAACAAGATAAACGAACCCCGCCAAGATCCGGGCCGAGCGCGGAATCCATTGAAGTTCACTGCGAAGCCAGCGCATAAGTTCTCCTTTCAATCCTTTGTTGGCAGCTGAGAAGCACGGCGGCAACGCCAGCCGTGGACCAGCTCAGAACAGTTGAGACCACAAAGCACAACCACCACGACCCATCTCTGCCGCCGAGGAGGTAACTTGATAGAGCCCAAACTGCTAACGTAAACAACCAGCCCATTGAGACGGCCATAATGAGTAAGAGGCTTTCCGATCGACGCGCCGCCGAAGCTGTCATTTGCTGTTCGACCCGCCTCAGAGTTCGCTCCAGCAAGTAGCTGGGTGGACCAGGCTGTGGCAGAAGGTGAAGCTTTCCGGCAAGGTGCTGCAGCTGGGCCAGCTCGGAGGCGCAATCAGGGCAGCTTCTCAGGTGCTCTTCAACGAGAAGTTGTTCTTCTCTGCTCAACTCTCCAGCTGCTGCCAGCGGGAGAAGACCTTGAATGGTTCGGTGTTTTCTCATGCCTTGATCTTCTCCGTGAAACTTGGTTCGAAGTATTTTCGAAGTCTTTCCAGGCCTCGGGTCAAGCGTGACTTGACAGTGGAAACCGGGGTTCCGAGCAAGTCAGCTATCTCTTCCAGTTTCATTTCTTCCTCAAACCTCAACACAAGCACTTCACGATAAAGGGGGGGTAAACCCGCAAGAGCCACGGCCAGAACCTCGGAGCGCTCAAGGGAGAGCAGTTGTGTCAACGCATTCTGGGTTGGGCAGATCAACGGCTCAACCGGTTCGGACTCATCGAGACTTTTGGGCTCGCGGCGGCGCAGATAGTCGATTGCCAGATTGTGAGCGATGGAAAACAGCCAGCCATCAAATGAGCGATCCTGATCATATTGCCCAATTCTCTCCATCACACGAATCCAGGTCTGCTGGAAAAGATCGTCAGCCGTGCTGGGGTCCTGGGTCATTCGAACCAGATAGAGAAAGAGGCGCTGCTGGTAACGCAAGATGAGTGTGGAGAGTGCCTCAAAATCCTGACGCCTGAGTCGTTCGATCTCAGCATCCACGTTTTACGAGGCTCCTATCGCGGCTTTGTCTCGCCAGCCAATCTGTATACGGAGCGGCCTCTGAAAAAGACGCAGGCAATGGAAGGATTTCTTTCACGGTCGACCTGGGGATATTCCCATCGGTTTGAACGGCCAAAAGGCCCGGTTCAGATATTGCTCAATCCGGAAGCCTGAAGGCAATCACATAGTCGCTGACCTTCGATCCCAATCCGATGTGGCCACCCGGCGTAACCACAAGGTATTGCTTTGTCCCAGGCGCGAGCTTGTAGGTGATCGGCCCCGCGTGCAAGCCGGCGGGAAGATCGAACTGTGCAAGGACTTTACCATCGGTCTGCTTGCGAAGAATCGAGCAAGAGCACGTGTAGGAGCAAGATAACGCTTTAGCTCACAATCCGCCCGTTCGTAAAAAGTCAGTGTGACCGTATTTATGAAACCGAGACCGAGTCCCCCGGCAGAACGGTTGCGAAGGGCGGATAAGAATTGCTCTTTGATGTTGCCTGATTCCGCGTGCAACGGACTATTGGGCCACCAGTACAACCACACTACGTGCTCCGACCTCATAGAAGGTTTGTTTGCCAATTGGTTTTTCGTGGCCCAATTCGTTAATTTCTTGAGGGGGAGGCAGAGAAGTGTCGACGAAACTCAGCCACTTTTTCCCCCGGGTAGGTTTTGCCAATTCCACTTTCAGCCCTTCAAAGTAGGCGTTGGTGAATATCATCACGTCTTTGTCCCTTTCGAGACCCAGCAGCTGAACTCCTAGGAATCTGGAATCCCAGTTCCAGTCAGGTTGTGCCGGTTTGATCCCATGCCACACAAACGGCGGAGAAGTTTCACCTTCTGCAGGGAAGCTTCTGCGCCTGAGTATGGGATGGTTCTTTCGAAAGGCAATTAAGATTCTGAAGAAACGAAAAAGATCCGCGTTAGTCTGCAATAAGTCCCAATTTAGCCAGCTGATTTCGTTGTCCTGGCAATATGCATTGTTATTCCCCCGCTGGGTCCTGCCCATTTCGTCGCCTCCCAAGATCATCGGGGCCCCCTGCGAGAGCAGCAAAATGGCGGCCATGTTTTTTATCTGTTGCTTGCGCAGCCTGTTGATTCTGGGCGAAGCTGACGGCCCTTCCTCCCCGCAATTCCAACTATGATTCTCGTCCCAGCCGTCAACGTTTCTTTCCCCGTTAGCTTCGTTATGCTTCTGATTATAAGAAAACAGATCCAACAAGGTGAAGCCATCATGGCTGGTGACAAAGTTGATACTGTGGTAGGGTGCGCGCCCACTCCCTTGGTACAGGTCGGAACTTCCGGACATTCGCGTGGCCAAAAGCGGAACCATACCTGCGTCTCCCTTAATAAAACACCGGACGTCATCCCGATATTTGCCATTCCACTCTGCCCAGCGTCCCCAGTTCGGGAAGGTTCCCACCTGGTAAAGGCCTGCGGCATCCCAGGCTTCGGCGATCAACTTGGTGTTGGCTAGCACTGGATCTCCGGCAATGGTCTCCAGCAAGGGAGGATTTGCGAGAACCAATCCGTCTGTTCCTCTACCCAGGATGGAGGCTAGATCAAATCGAAACCCATCCACGTGCATCTCAGTGACCCAATAACGAAGGCTATCGAGGATCAAATTGCGAACCACGGGATGGTTGCAATTCAAAGTGTTGCCACAACCAGAGTAATTGGCATAAGACCCCGTTGACTTGTCAATAATGTAGTAGGTCTTATTGTCCAGACCCCGGAAACACAGGGTAGGACCGCGTTCATTTCCTTCGGCCGTGTGGTTGAAAACCATGTCCAGAATGATTTCGATTCCGGCTTCGTGCAAGGCTTTAACCATCGTTTTGAATTCGATTAGCGGGGTACTATGGTCTCCGTCTGAAGTGTAGGAAGCCTTGGGAGCGAAAAAAGAGATGGGATCGTAGCCCCAAAAGTTTTGGAGTTGCCCCCCCGTCAGTGGATTCTTCCTTGGGTTGTCATTTTCTTCAAACTCGGTGATCGGCATTAGTTCCACTGCGGTAATGCCCAGTTCCTTAAGGTAAGAAATTTTCTCCACAACACCTGCGAAGGTTCCGGGATGAGACACCTTGGAAGAAGAATGACGGCTAAAACCCCGCACATGGACTTCGTATATGATCGAATCAGCCAAATGAGTATTCAACGGCTGATCCTCTCCCCAATCAAAATGGTTTCCAATAACAATAGGATCCCGGTGGTAAACTTGACCCGAAGTAACATGGGTTGCCTCTAGGTGGAGGCTTCGACCCCAGGTTGATCCGCCATACAAAGCTTTGGCATAGGGATCGATCAGAATATGCCGGGGATCATAAGGATGAATATGCGGCTCCAGGTTTGGCTTGCGATCCGCCCTGAAACCGTAACGGGTGCCCGGATCCAGTCCGCAGACAAAGGCATGCCAAACATCGCCCGTCCGATTGAAGCGAGGATCGAGTGGAAACTCCAGACATGAGTCGGAGTCAGTATCAGGAAAAACTACCAGCGTGATAGCTGTGGCATGACGGCTGAAGACGGCAAAATTAATCCCATCCCTTTTTAAGTCGGCGCCCAAAGGGAGCGGATGTCCACGCTTCAATACGTAATCTGAGGCTTGGGTCATTCGTTGGGTTTTTGATCTCCTCTCTTTCGAATTCAGCTTCACTCTCGATTGTCTCGGAGAGTTCAAAGACATTGTTCTTTCAAAACCCGGCTACGGGCTGCTCTTCTGATTACTTGCTCATTTCAACTCAACTAAACATTGGCAATCATGCCATATGGGTTGTCAAAGCTCAAATCG
>JBGOVH010000291.1:0-4628 GCA_041478005.1 Terriglobia bacterium
AGTGCCGATCACGTAGAAGTTTGCGGCCTTTACTGGCATTTCGTGGACTTGGTCTGGATGTTTGTCTTCCCGTTGATTTATTTGTTGTCTGTCAGGATGCATTGAGCCAGTCGGGGTGAGGATAGCAGTAACAGCAGGAGTGAGACCCGAAAGTGTCACTTTAATTTGCAGAGAAAAACAGTGCTAAATGCTGTGTGAATCTAGGAGGCGAAATTTTGAGCTCGCATTCAGAAAATCATCTACACCAAGGGCTAAGCAATAAGTTGACATTCACTGTTTGGGCCTGGTTATTAGTTTTGACCGGCATCGAGGTCTTTTTAGCCTACGAGCAGTTGCCTCTGCACCTCATGCTCGTTTTGTTGATGGGACTGTCTCTCATCAAGGCCGGCTTGATTATGGCGTACTTCATGCATCTGCGCTTTGAGAAAAAAAGTCTCGTCCTCACCTTGGTGCCAGCCTTAGTTGCAGTGGTTTCGCTATTAGCTGTCTTTTTCCCGGATAGCCTTCGGTTGCTTAACATGCGGCCTTGGTAGGGACGGGCTTCGCAGCCTGTCCTTGGCTGTGAGGCCAAGTGGGAGGGTGGGACAGAACGAATAGTCTGAAAGGCCAGGACCCTTTTCTCTGCTAAAACAGCAAGGAGTAATGTGAAATTTCCTTTCACTACATTCAAGTTTGGATTCATTGATGTTCTCCGAGTGGCGTGCCTTGTTGCAGTAATTTGGTTTAGCTTGGAGTCCCCCTTTTTTGCTCAAGGTTGTGCCATGTGCAAAGCCGCGGCTGGAGCCCAATCCAGTCAGGCAATTGCAGCGCTCAATCGAGGGATTTTGTTTCTATTGATACCTCCGGTCACGATCATGACCGGAATTTTGGTTTGGGCGTTTCGCCGTTGCAACTCTCCCCGCCAGGAATTGGATGCCTTCGAGCCAGAACACCAGGCGTCATCCATTCGTTCCATTTGACTCCAATCTTTTTCGAACTCCTCAGGTGAACACTGCTTCCGTTATCGAAGTCCAGAACATCTGGCACACTTATAACCAGGGCTCTGGCACTAAAGTCGGTGCAGCGGCCAACGCCTTGCAAAATGTGACTTTCAACGTGATGCCTGGAGAGATTTTTGGTTTACTCGGACCAAACGGAGGCGGAAAGACGACTCTCTTCCGGATTCTGTCGACTCTGCTTTCACCTGCTTCGGGTCATGCCCGAATCCTGGGAGAAGATGTAGTTCTTTCGGCAGCAAAAGTGAGAAACCGTGTAGGTATTGTCTTCCAAACCCAGAGCCTTGACCGGAAGTTGAGCGTGACCGAGAACCTCATTCATCAAGGGCACCTCTATGGGATGAGGGGAACATCGCTGCGAAATCGAATTCAACAGGTTTTGGAGCAGTTCCGTTTGATTGAACGTGCCTCGGAGCGCGTTGAAACTCTTTCTGAGGGGATGAAGCGACGAGTCGAATTAGCCAAGGGTTTTTTGCACAAGCCGCGTGTGCTTCTGCTGGATGAACCCAGCACAGGTTTAGATCCTGGAGCTCGTCTTGATTTCTGGCGTTACCTGGAGGTGCTAAACAAAGTTGAAGGAGCTACCGTCCTGCTGACCACCCATTTCATGGATGAGGCGGAAAAGTGTCACCGGCTCGCTATACTAGACAAGGGTAAACTTGTAGCCATGGGCTCTCCCGAGGCCCTCAAAACCAGTGTGGGCGGGGACGTGATCGTTGTGCGCACACGAAATCCAGAAGCAATGAGCCATGCTCTGAGGGAACGGTTCGGAGACCCGGTCGCAACCGTGGGGGATACAATTCGAATTGAACGCCCAAAAGGGCATGAATTTGTGGCAGAGTTATTCGAAGCCTTTCCAGGAAGAATCGAGGCAGTCACGGTTTCCAAGCCGAGTCTAGAGGATGTATTCATCCATCAGACAGGTCACGTTTTCTGGGATGAAGATTCCAAATCTCAGAACCTGAACTGAAGAAAAATAGAGCACGCTCACATGAGCGTGAGGGGGCGACGACTGGAAAGGTTGTAATTTACAAAAGTTAGGAGAGGAAGATGATGTTAGAGACTATTCTACTGCTGATTGCCAGCTTTCTGTTGGGTGTGGGGAGTCTTGTCGTTGTTGGCTGGCTTCTACTCACTGGCCAGTTCGCCTCGCTGGATGGGTTGTTTTTAACTTTTGCTTGTCTTATTCTCGCATTGGTCTTCTTCCTGAATTGTGGCTGGAATTTGCGCAGCCAGGAGTTCCGCCAATGGTGGCAGAGTCGAAGCAAATCTTAGAGAGAATTGAATTCCTTTTCCCTGTATTCCCCCGTGGTTAGTCCCCCTTTTCTTGATGTCCATGAATTCCTCTAATGACAACCCTGGCTTCTGGCTTCCCTTGGGCACATTGTGGTGGAGAGAGATTGTCAGGTTCTTGCGCCAGCGGGGCCGCGTAGTCGGAGCCCTGGGAACCCCTGTGGTTTTTTGGCTCTTTATTGGATCTGGTTTCGGAAGTTCTTTCAGCCCTGTCTCCAGTCACGCCGTTTCGGGCTATCTGGAATATTTCTTCCCAGGAACGGTGTTGATGATCCTTTTGTTCACTTCGATCTTTTCGAACATTTCGGTGATTGAAGAACGCCAAGAAGGCTTTCTGCTATCCGTCCTGGTTGCACCCATCTCCCGCTTGAGCCTGGTCTTAGGAAAAATCCTGGGAGTCACGACCCTGGCTGTTTTTCAAGGAGGATTCTTTATTTCGTTAGCCCCATTGCTGGGAATCCATTTGCAATGGGGCCAGTGGATCATTCTGTGGGGTGTGATTTTTCTTATTGCTCTTTCTTTGGCCAGTTTGGGATTCGTTTGTGCCTGGAAGCTCGACTCCGTCCAGGGGTTCCATTCCATCATGAATCTATTACTGATGCCAATGTGGCTGCTATCAGGATCGCTGTTCCCCAGATCGGGCGCATCATCGTGGATCCAGGTGATCATGGTGGTAAATCCCTTGACTTACGGAATGACTGCATTGCGGCAGGTTCTCTATTGGGGGCATCAGAATCCTAATTTGGAGATTTGTTCACTTGCCTTGGCGCTGTGGATCACCAGTGCCTTCGGATTTTTGATGATCATGGCCGCTTGCTATCTAGCCAGCAAGAAGACCCTGTGAGCCTGGCACTGTTTGTTCGTGTATACTAGCGAAGCAGAGTGGCATAAGGGAGTTTTACAAGCTGGCCATAACGCAAGTTTTCCGGCGGTCACAGACCGCTGCTGCAGTGAGTTAGCCTGAATGATTCGTGAAAGTAAAGCGTTCGGTAACCACAGTTCAATGCCGGCCTCGGAGATGCCGAATGTTTATAGAATTGCAGGCCTCTCTCGAACTCCGCCCCAGCGGGGGCGGAATGTGAACTCTGAACATTCCGCTCCTAACGGAGCGGGCAACAGAATTTTGGGCTGGCTTCTATAAACATGGTGCTCCTAGCGGAGCACGATTTGAGCAACCTTTCAGTTCGTGTGTTGTTGAAGATTCTTCATGTTTGTAGCGCAGAGTCGCCTTTTTGACTCTGCGGTATTTATGTGATTCCGCGACGAAAAGCCGGGGCAGCCTTCTCAAGGCTGCCATGCCAGGCGGGTTCGCCGCTTTATTTTCATCCCTGTGGAGCCGCCGCATGCGCCATGGAGGGCTTCTCCAGTCATGGAAATTGGTTTGTCTCTGCATGAACCCAAATAAGCAACAGAAAATTCAAAAAATTCTTTTAGCCGCCTCCATCACCCTGATGCTTTTCTCATTAGGCGAATTTGCCTGGTTGAATTTCAGGTTGAGCGGAAGGAATCAGGACGGGGCAGCATCGTCTTCACTGCCGGCTCTGACTCAGCTCCCACAATTTACGTTGATAGAACGAAGTGGAAGGCCCATGGGGCTTGAAGATCTGCGAGGTAAGATCTGGATTGCGGATTTCATCTTTACTCGTTGTCCGGGTCCTTGCCCCTTGATGACTTCCAGGATGGCTCGATTACAAAGCTCCCTGGAAGGAAAATCGGACGTTCTACTGGTGTCTTTTTCAGTCTATCCTGAAAACGACACTCCGGAAGTGCTGACCAAGTACGCAGACCAATACCACGCCGATAGACAACACTGGTTTTTTCTCACGGGCGAAAAGTCAGCCATTCACCAATTGGCCCAAAACGGATTCCTGGTAGGCGGTGTTGACGATGTCATGATGCACACCACTCGCTTTATCCTCGTTGACAGGCAGGCTCGTGTTCGTGGGTATTACGACAGCAACGAGGAGGAAAGCTTGCAGAAACTCATGAAGGACATCGAAACACTTCTTCGCGAGAGAAGCACATGATTTCCGTCTCAGACCTTCCGGCGGTTAATGCCACGCTGAACGGGACCAGTGCCGTATTGCTCTTAGTAGGCTTCTATTTGATCCGCCGAAGGAATATGACAGCTCACAGGTTGTGCATGCTGGCTGCATTTGGAACTTCGACTCTTTTCCTCATCTCTTACCTCGTTTATCACTTTCAGGTTGGGTCGGTGCGATTTGGCGGAACCGGTTGGGCGCGAACATTGTATTTCAGCATCTTGTCGACTCATACCGTTCTGGCCGTTGTTATCGTTCCTCTGGTTTTGATTACTTTGTCACGGGCACTGAAAGAACG
>JBGOVH010000226.1:0-5261 GCA_041478005.1 Terriglobia bacterium
GGGCGGGTATACCGTTGATGAAGTCGATCAATTGACCGGTCCTGCCATTGGGCGTCCCAAGAGTGCAACTTTCCGAACTCTCGACATCGTCGGTCTCGATACCTTTGTGCACGTTACCCGGAACATTTATCAAAACGCTCCCGAAGATGAGCAAAGAGAATCATTCAAGATACCTCAATTTATCGAGGAAATGTTGCGGCGAAAATGGTTGGGAGACAAGACAGGCCAAGGTTTCTATAACAGAGTTGGCAAAGACGAAATTCTGGCCCTGAATCTGTCCACGCTGGAATACGGACCGCGAGCCAAGGGGAGGTTCGCTTCTTTGGAAATGGGCAAGACCGCTGAGGATCTTGGCGAGAGACTCCGGATGTTGGTCGGCGCTTCTGATCGAGCAGGGTCTTTCATCTGGAAGATACTGAGCGCCAGCCTGGTCTATTCCGCAAACCGCATTCCGGAAATCGCTGATGACATTGTGAACGTCGACAATGCGCTCAAGTGGGGGTTCAACTGGGAACTGGGGCCTTTTGAAACCTGGGATGCTCTCGGGGTTGAAGCGGTCTCAAAACGCATCGAGAAGGAGGGAGGATCAATCCCGTCGCTGGTTCATAAGGTTTTGTCCACACCCGAAAAAAAATTCTATGTTCGGAAAAAGGGAGCTACTGCTTATTTCGACATAAACACGGGGAGCCACCAAGAGGTTCAGAGTCCACATGGGTTGATCATTCTTGTTAACCTCAAGGAACAAAACAAGCTTATCAAGAGGAATGCGGGGGCAAGCTTAATCGATCTAGGTGATGGGGTTGCCTGCGTTGAATTTCACTCCAAAATGAACAGCATTGGCGGGGATAGCATACAAATGCTCCAGGATGGATTGAAAGCCGCCCAGGATGGCTTCCTGGGTTTAGTGATCGGAAACCAGGGACAAAATTTTTCAGTGGGCGCGAATCTCATGCTTATTCTTCTAGAAGCGCAGGAACAAAACTGGGAAGAGATTGATGAGATGGTCCGCGCTTTTCAAAGAGTGAACATGGCACTCAAATACTCTGGCAGACCAGTTGTGGCTGCTCCGTTCGGTATGACGCTCGGTGGGGGTTGCGAAATTTCCCTGCACGCTTATAGTCTTCAGGCGGCAGCCGAGACTTACATGGGATTGGTAGAATTGGGCGTTGGGCTGATCCCAGCGGGTGGTGGGACGAAGGAGATGCTGTTGAGAAGCCTGGAGCGCGCCGGGAAGGATTTGGAGAACGATCTGTTTTCCCACTTAAGTCAAGCTTTCGAAACCATCGCCCTGGGCAAAGTTTCCGGGAGCGCAGCCGAAGCAAAGGCCTTGGGATTCCTAAGAGAACGAGACGGCCTCAGCATGAATCGGGATCGTCTGATTCAGGATGCTAAGGAACGCGTTCTTAGCTTGGTTCACACCGGATATCAAAGACCCTCTCCCCCGTCAACAATCATTGCTCTAGGGAGCAAAGCTTTGTCCACGATCAAAATTGGCATGCATCAGATGAGGCGGGGCGGCTTTATCAGCGAATTTGACTTTCTGTTGGGTTCCAAGCTGGCTTACGTCTTGTGTGGCGGGGACTGCAACAACACCCAGACGGTGAGCGAACAATACATTCTTGATCTGGAGCGGCAAGCTTTTCTCAGCCTCTGCGGGGAGCGTAAGACCCAAGAACGAATTCAGCACATGCTGCAAAAAGGGAAACCTTTGCGGAACTGACGGGAAAAGATGACCACAGGGAACACGGGGAGAAAAAGTTGAACCACCAAGGCGCAAAGAGCGCCAAGAAAATCTGACCAGAAAGGTAAGGTGCGTTAGCTAAGCGTAACGCACCGCTGGATATTCAAATGAAGTTTTGTGCTGTACTCTTCGCCACCCTGCAAAACCTTAAGGTTGGAGGGGATGAATGAACTGCCGGGCTACTACTTAGGATGCAACCTAATCGCAGCTTTGAGGCTTCTGATGGGAAGAAAGAGTTTGTATTAGACTTCCACGTGCTCCCCGTGGTCTTATAACTTTGAAGTTTTCTGGGCCTGTTGAATCTGGAGGCATGTTATGAAAGAAGCCGTCATCGTCACTGCCGTGAGAACCCCTGTAGGCAAAGCCAAAAAGGGGGCATTGAAGGATATGCGACCCGATGACATTGCGGCGGCTGTTATTTCGGAAGCAGTTCAGCGGACAGATGGGTTGCGGAAGGATGAAATTGAAGACGTCATCCTGGGTTGCGCTATGCCGGAAGCCGAACAGGGGATGAATGTCGCCCGCATTGCCAGCCTTCGCGCGGGGTTGCCGCCCGAAGTTTCTGCCATTACCATCAACCGTTTCTGTTCTTCCGGCTTGCAGTCCATTGCTTTTGCGGCTGAACGGATCATGTGTGGTTCCGCTGAAGTCATCCTGGCGGGCGGTACAGAGAGTATGAGTTGCCTGCCCACGTCAGGACATAAGTTCTCACCCAATCCCACCCTTACTGAAACTTATCCCGACGTCTATCTCAGCATGGGACTCACAGCCGAGAATCTGGTCAGAAAGTACCAGATCCCCCGCCAGGAACAAGACGACTTTTCACTCTCGAGCCACGTCAATGCCACCAAGGCGCTGGAGAAAGGATTTTTCAAGGAAGAAACAGTCGCGCTCGATATTCCTGTCGACTCTTTGAATTCTAAAGGGCAGAAAGAGACGCAATGGGTGCGTTTTACTCAAGACGAAGGTCCGCGTGCCGATACCTCGCGTGAGGCTCTAGCCAAGCTGAAGCCCGCATTTCATGCCGGGGGAACCATTACTGCCGGCAATTCCTCCCAGATGAGTGATGGCGCTGCCGCAGCGATTGTGACTTCCAAGGAAAAAGCCGCCGAAAGGGGGTGGAAGCCTCTTGGAAGATTTGTAGCGTTCGCCACTGCAGGCGTGCGACCCGAGGAAATGGGAATCGGACCTGCTATTGCCATTCCTAAGGCCCTGAAACTTGCAGGCTTGAAGCTGGGGGACATAGGTTTGATCGAACTTAACGAAGCCTTTGCTGCTCAAGCGCTGGCTGTGATCCGCGAAGCAAACCTGGATCGCAATCAGGTCAATGTCAACGGAGGCGCCATTGCCCTGGGGCATCCTCTGGGCTGCACCGGAGCCAAGTTAACGGCCACTCTGTTATACGAAATGAGGCGACGCCAGGTGCAATTCGGAATGGTTACCATGTGTGTCGGCGGAGGCATGGGCGCCGCAGGAATCTTTGAATTGATTTGAAAGGTTGAAATGTGACGAGTCATTCGCAGCACCTTTGCACATATAGTGACATCTCTTCAATCTACTCCGTCTGCGGCTGTCCCTCTCACCCCGCCTCGTGAACGCTTATCAAGCGTTCACCCCTCTCCCCAACGGAGAGGGAAGGTGTGAAAAATTGGAAAACGCCGCGTCACTGCACGCGGCCTACAATGATTCCAATGGGCTTGTCACCGTGTTGTAGGCCGGGTCCCCTGACCCGGCGGAATTTTTTCGCACCTTCAGGGTCTGGGGCGTGAGGGGTTTTTATCACTCAATTATGTAATTCTCAATAAGGAATTTCAATGTCGCAAGAAACGCTAACGTTGATCAAAGGTGGAAGCTTCCTGATTGAGTCTCCCTCCCCTGAGGAGATCTTTACTCCAGAAGATTTTACTGAAGAGCACCGGATGATTGCAGATACTGCAGAACAGTTCATGGAGAATGAGGTCGTGCCGCGTATCGACGAACTGGAAGCTAAAGTGGAAGGCGTTAACGAACAGCTTCTACGCAAGGCGGCCGAGATTGGTCTGGTTTCGGCTGGCATACCTGAGGCCTATGGTGGGGAGGGATTGGACCAGATCAGCTGCACGATTGTGGCTGAAAAGAGCGGACGATACGGGTCATTTGCCACCACCTTTGGCGCCCATACTGGCATCGGAACTCTTCCAATTGTTTACTTTGGCAACGAGCAGCAGAAAGCCAGGTACTTGCCAAGGCTGGCGACGGCAGAATGGATTGCTGCCTATGCACTGACAGAGGCGGAATCCGGTTCCGACGCATTGAATGCGAAAACCAAAGCGGTATTAAGCGCGGATGGCAAACACTACATTTTGAATGGAACTAAAATGTGGATTACCAATGCCGGTTTTGCCAATGTGTTCATCACATTTGCCAAGGTGGATGGAGAAAGATTCAGCTGTTTTATTATCGAAAGAGGTTTCCCTGGCGTATCCACAGGTCACGAGGAACACAAGATGGGAATACGGGGTTCATCCACGCGCACCATGATCCTTGAAAATGCCGAGGTCCCCGTGGAGAACGTTCTGGGTGAAGTTGGCAACGGTCATAAGATCGCGTTCAATATCCTGAATTTTGGAAGATTCAAACTCGGTGCGAGCGTTCTGATGGGAATCCGATATGTCACCAATGAAGCCATCCGCTACGCAAAAGAGCGCTCCCAATTTGGCAGACCCATTATTGAATTCGGTGCCATCCAACACAAGCTCGCCGAAATGGTTGTTCGCATCTTTTGCGCTGAAAGCATGGTGTACCGGACCGTTGGCATGATTGATTCCGCCATGCGGAGCGTTGATAAAGCCAGTCAGACCGCCGCCACAGAAACTCTCAAGGCGCTTGAGGACTACGTGGTCGAATGCTCCATCATCAAGGTGGCTAATAGCGAAATTCTGGATTATGTAGTGGATGAAGGTGTTCAGATTTATGGGGGGTATGGTTATAGCCAGGACTACCCTGTCGAGCGTGCTTACCGTGATGCCCGCATTAATCGGATTTTCGAGGGGACAAACGAGATCAATCGTTTGCTGATCACAGGACAATTGCTGAAGAAGGCCATGAAGGGGCAGCTGGGGCTCATTCCAGCTGCTCAAAGACTCATGGGTGAAATCCTTTCATTCCCGGGCACGGAGGAGGTGGAAGAAGGAGTTTTATCGAGCGAGGCCAGACTGGTCGCCAATTGTAAGAAAATCTTTTTGCTCACTTCCGGCGTTGCACTGCAAAAGTACCGCGACAAAATCGGTGATCAACAGGAAGTGCTCAGTTTATTGAGTGATCTGGTAATCACGATTTATGCGATGGAAAGCATCTTGCTCCGCGTCTTGAAGGGGATCGACTGTGGTGGCGCAGAAAAGTGGGATTATCAGATCAAGACTGCCAGGATATATATTTACGGTCATATGCAGGAAATCGAAGATAAAGCCAAGCAGATATTAGCTGCGGTTTCAGAAGGAGATGAGCTGAGAACTCAACTGGCTGCCCTGCGCCGGTTTAC
>JBGOVH010000487.1:0-3262 GCA_041478005.1 Terriglobia bacterium
ACTTCCTGTGGATGAAAAATGTCCGGCACTACTCCCGGGCCGCTACCACCATTGCTCTGTGCGGCATCAAGTTCTTCTTCCGCCAAACCCTCCACCAGGACTGGACCACGCTGAAGCTAGTCCGTCCGCCCCGCGAAAAGAAGCTCCCGGTCGTCCTCAGCCCGGAGGAAGTCCGCAACATCCTGGGCCGCGTCCGCCTCTTCCGCTACCGGGTTTGTCTCCTCACCCTCTACTCCTGCGGTCTGCGTCTCGGGGAGGGCACCCGTCTGCAAGTTCCCGACATCGATTCGGCCCGCCTGCTGGTCCACGTCCGTCACTGCAAAGGGGGCCAGGACCGCTACGTGCCTTTGCCTCAACGCACCTTGGAACTGCTTCGGGAGTTCTGGCGAACCCACCGCAATCCCGTCTGGCTCAAACTGCAAGACTTGACGAAACTCAGTAAACAAGTTATAAAGTTTCCTGTCTTACTGTTTACTGCGGGCTTGAAATCCTGAATGGCGAGGTACCCAAGTGGCTAAGGGAGAGGTCTGCAAAACCTTTATCCAGGGGTTCGAATCCCCTCCTCGCCTCCACATTTTCAGAGCAACCCGCTCCAAGACAGCAATTTAGACTCCCACACTAGGTCATCCGAAGTCACCTTCAAACACGCCAATAAACGGCGAATCCCACTCAAAGTTGGCCCAAAGTTGGCCCGTGTAAAATAAGGGCTTGAATCTCAAGTGCCGCTATGGGACTGTGTTCCATGCTACACGGAACCTTCTCGCACACCTCGTTGACCCTTTACCAGGTGACTGTAGGCTTCATTCGGCTCATGGGGAGTCTCCTGCAATCTCCGGTTAAGGTCTCTCGGTCCAATGTTGCGGCTGAAGGACTGGTGTCGCATTTGCGCGCCAGTCGCCTCAAGACACAGCTAGACATCATAGCTTCTTATCAAGAGATTCGATGATCGTCTTGGTGGCGGCAAGAATGAAATCGGAATTGTCGAGGAGATCTACCTGACCCCAACTCTCCGTTTCCTCTTCTTCGTATCAAGGTCGATGTCCAGCTCATGGATGATCCCCGCTCATCTTACCCACAAGGTCCCCCAACGCCCGCGAATGCGGCTGAAAGGAGAGAAACATGGATCAGGACAAGACTCTCAGACGGTTCATCGAGAAATACAACGAATGTCAAACCGTCAACTTCGAAATCACGCGATGGCCAGACAAAATGGAAAATTCGAGCTCCCGGAACTGTGATGCATACGCGGAGGCGCGTGAACATTCTTCGCTGGCAATCGAACACACAAGAGTTGAGACCTTTCAAAAACAAATCGAGGATTCGGCTCGATTTATGAAGTTGTTGGGTCCGCTCGAATCAAGATTCAGGGACATTGGATTTTCGGTCTCATTGGCAGTCAAGCCATTCCCTTTCCCAAAAGGAACGAAGTGGATAGAAAGAGAGATCGTTTCAAATTTGAGTGAATGGCTGGAGCTTCGAATGCCCGAGTTGCCAACAGGACGAACGGATCACGAGATTCCTGGCATACCCTTTCGAGTGACAATCCAAAAGGAGATGGGTTCAAAAGGCTTCCTTGTCGCACGATGGGCACCGAGTGAGGACGATGTACCGATTGAACTAGCACAGAACATGATCGAAGCAGTTGCTGACAAGAATGATCAACTTACGAAATACCGCCATGCAGGGGACCACACAATCCTAGTGATGGAATCCTCCGATATAGCACTCGTCAACCATGCAATGCTTTACGAGGCCTATCTAATGACAAACGAAAGTATTGATTCGACCAACATTGACGAGGTGTGGATGGCCGAAAACTATGATCCCGAAGATAGAACTGATCTTTGGTGTTTCAAAGCTAGAGAGGAGATCATGGACAAGGCTAATCCCTCAAATTTCATGTTTGGTGTCCGGCATTCCGAACATTGGAGTGCTGAGCTGAGTCAATACAAAGCAAAGGTGGCACGAGCCAACTCGGAGAAGTATGTGCCTCTGTCAAAACGGGTAAGAGCCCGAAATAAGATCTCGCCGGTAAAGCAGTGGGAAAGGAGACTGAAGAGAATGAGGTTGAAAGAAGGTGGGCCTTCAGAGTACCAACCACACGGGCATTGACGGTCTTCCCTCCTTGCTGGAATTCCTGCTTGAATTCTTTCTTGAGTCTGGCTGGGAACCGGATCGCGCGCCTTTCAATGGGTGGCCTAGGTAGGTAGGTTCTCGCTTTGGTTGTTCCTTCATCGGCGCTGACTTCGTCAGTGTTGCTTGAATGCTTTGGGAATTCATTGTCAAACTTGCCTTTCCGCTGCAGCTTCAGAGTCGGTAGAAGCTTCTCTCTAACGTTGCTTTGGCCCTCAATCGTTCCCGCCTTGCCCTCTGATACAAGCTGGCAGGATTTACCTTGTCATCAGGCAGTCGGGGCCTTCCGGTGGCATTCCTGCCTGCCTCACTGAGCTTCTGCTTGAGTTTTTTTAGCCCGTACCTCTTCACCCTTGCTTTCCAGCTCAGCTTCCCCAGCATTCGGGCAGCCTGGTTGATGATTGCTTTCTTTGACAGCGTGGGCCTGGCTTTCTTCATTCTTCAATACTAACTCAAACAGTTGATTATGTCAAAGAAATTGTTCTTTCGCCCCGGTCCTTCTTTGTCCTGAATGGAGAACGGGAGAGCCGTTTATAGGGGGAAGGGGCGGACAGCAATCCGTAGCCGGCAAAGGAAACAGGAGCCGGACAAGAAAGGCTGGAACACCTCCTGCCAACCTCACTGCTGGGAATAGCGAAGAAGGCGAGAAGCGAGAAGGGTTCGCGGTTCGTGGAAGAACCCAATACTATGCATGATACAGAAACAGTCAGTGCCAATCTCTGAACAACCGATTTTTCACATAAGGATAAGGAAAGATGTGGAACCCCTTTTGCCCTTTCTGCGGCTCACCCTGCTGAAGTTAGTCTGTCATCGCGACGTACAGCGGTGTCGCCAGAATCGCCTCTGGCCGGTTGAAAGGTTGTCCCTGCAGGAGCTTTCTCGCAACGAAGTCCACCTTTATGCGGGGGCCCGAGACGCACTTTTGGGCCGCGTAGAAAAATGTGCTTACCGCGCACCGGCTTCGCGCTTTAAGGCTTCGCGCAAGAGCAACTTGATGTAGGTTTGGTATCCAACTCCTTTTTGCGCGGCCAGCTCACGCGCGGTGTCGATATCTTCCGTAGCTAGGCGAATGGTCACAGGTCGTAACTTCGCCCGAGCAACCGCTTGCCGCAGAGTCAACGTGGAGCCT
>JBGOVH010000177.1:0-5797 GCA_041478005.1 Terriglobia bacterium
ACAGGAAGAACCAAGCGCAGGTCATAATTATGCATCCAGTTATTTCCAAGGAAACTCTTGACCTCCCCTTTGACCCTCAATGTCGTGGAATAGTAACGTGCGAGAGATACGGGAATTGGGCCGCGCAAATAAAAATCTTCGACCGTTTGGTAGAATTCTCCGCTCGCTGTAGAGATTGGGTCTCTGACAGTGCCATCCGTTTCTCCCGCAGGGTTCTCTCCGCGGACGTCGATTGCGAAAGCAATCACGCCAAGAAGGCACACAACCCTTAGGATCGCTGAAAAACGCATGGTTCTAAAAAAATTCAGAAACACAAGACCTCCACAAATTGCATAACCAAGTGATCAGTTTGACAAATACGGTCACCTATTTCTCCGGTCTGGCCAAAAGGTGGAACGTGCGCTCCCCCGCGCGTTCAAGTGTGCGACGGAGCGCCCGCTCCATCTCACCCGTCGGCAATTCAATCACGGCGAGCTTGGCACAAAAGCGCCGTCACCCGTTCGCTGGCCTGGTTGTCCGCCATCGTTGATCACACCGTAGGTTATGAAAGGATTGTTCCCCGACGCTCGAGTGATCTTGGCATAGCCTTGAGTCGTCGCCGCAGCGTATTTAGCTAGAATGCCGCCAACTTGTGTCCATCCTCTGGCATTAAGAAGAATTCCTTCGACTGTTCTTACCTTCGATCCAGTATCCCCATTAAAGAGTTCTATTGTGAACAAGTCAGGACTGCCATCTGTCTCTCCAGTATTGACCAGGGCAAGGTTGCTGCGAGTCTCGGGATTCTGTTGCAGCCCATACAGCCAGGCAGTTGTTGCCGAGGCTGCTCCGTAGGGAACGCCCGCATAGAAAAGACCGTAGCGCCCACCTCCTCCCGGAGTTGAAGTGCGAGCGCCCACAAAAAGCCCCGAAATGTCATCGCCCTCAACTGTCGCAAAGAGAGCGCCGACATAGGCCGGACCTGCCGGTCCAATCCCCGAGATGGCCTGATTTCTGAGGGCCTGAACGAAATTTGGAAGAATAGATTGCTCGCCTGGCTGAAGCGTTATAGAAAAACTCGCTGTTGACTGCGGAGCTTGAATGGCAGTGGCCACGTAGTCAAATTTGATTTTCTTCATAGCAGCTGACCAGTTGGTGAGGACTAATTCGCTGCTGAACGCCGTGGTCTCCACAATGACTGGGATCGTCAGCCCTGTTCTTCCCGCTTGAGCCGTTTCTAGAATGGGGGGAACGAATGAACCATCCGAGTTGTTTTGGTCGTTGATCACACCATAAGCATAAAATGGAGCGGCTCCGCTCACTCTTTCGATCCGCACATATCCGTTTGTGAGTGAGATCCCATTAGAGGTGAGGATTTCTGAAATCTGTCGAAATCCGCCTGGCGAGAGGGTCTCGTCCGGGAGCGTTTTCGAAAATGAAGCCGCTGGATCTCCAGAGTACACAGTCAGGCGCAAAGTAATATCGCCATTGGAAGGCTGGCCGAGGTTCTGAATCGCCACATTGGAGCGGTCGGAAGCATTCTGACGCAGACCACACAAATAGGCGGTACCGTTGAGACCCGAGGATACCGGAACCCCTGTAAAAGCCAAGCCCGCCCGCCCTTGCTCTACTGCAGTTGTCAACCGCACGGTTACACCTGCCTCCGAGGGGGAGGTCAGTCCCGAAAATCGTATCGCCAAGGTGCCCCCTCGATTGCCCGAGTCTGGAATTGGAATACCGATAGACTTCAAGTAGATAATCGCGTCGGGAAAAATCCGTTGTTTGCCAGCGGACAAAGTGTCGGAAGCCGTCCCACTGCCGTCTCCAAAAGCCGAGGTATAAGTAAAGTCCAGGCTGGTCACTGAGGTGCCGCGATTGGTGAGAGCCAGCTCAGAAGTGTAGAAGGAATTGTTCAGGCCAGCAGCGGAAAGGACAATGGGCACAAACATCGTAATCACTTCACCCTCACCTGAATCCGATCGGGTGACTACGAGTGTGGCTGTTCGCGTTGAGCCTGCGTAAGAACCGGAAATGACTACGGAAGTGGCATTGCTGACCACGGAGGTGTTGATCGAAAAAATGGCTGAAGTGGTTCCTTCTGGAACACTGACATTTGCGGGAACCGTGGCCGCCGTATCGCTGCTGGTGAGTGTGACGGACACTCCGCCTGAGGGCGCAGACTGGCTAAGCGTAACGGTTCCGGCAGAAGCCCCTCCCCCTGCGAGTCGGCTCGGATTAATGGTGATAAAAGAAACGGCAGGTCCCGTTGAGTTGTTAATCAAAAAAACGAGAGGGTTGGAGGTTCCGCCGGTGGAAGAACCATTTGTGACTGTGACATTAGATGAACCTGCTGCAGCAATATCGGTTGCTGGAATTGCAGCTGTCAGCTGGGTGCTGTCGACAAAGGTGGTTGGGCGGTCTGCGCCATTCCACTGGACGACGGATTGAGCCGTGAAATTATTTCCAATGATGGTGAGGGTAAAGGGGGAACTACCCGCGACAACACCACTCGGACTCAGACTGCTCAATACCGGAAGAGGGTTCTCGCCTCCGTTCAAAACCTGCACGGAAAGGCGGTTCCCACCAAGGTCGTAGTTGTAGTGTACGACAGTGTCGCTGCCATACTTGACTTCCATCAGCCTGCCGAGGTTGTCGTATGTGTAACGAGTCTCCACACCTTGTCCAAAAACCAAAGCCGGCGCAGATGCGCATAGTAGCCAGAGGAAAACATACACCTTTTGGGAGATCAACGTATTTGTCCTGTCAGGAAATAAAGTCAACAAATAAGGTCAACTGAACCTTAGATCAAAGTCAATCGTTGCATACGACCTGCCAATATTACGTAAAACATCAGCCAGGACACAATAGCCTTTATGGGTATTTAAGACCCACCTCAGGATTGACTTACATTGGTGCTCTACGTACTAATTATCAACAGTGAAGAGTCCCAAGTTTGACCCGAGGATCGATATTGATCATAGGGTGAACCGTTTTGTGCATCAGTGCTTTATTCCATGCCAGCTCTATTTTTTCTCGTTTTCAATTTGGCCGCCCTTTTCCGCATTTTCTTGGAGCTGCCTAACTTTTTCTTTCAGCTCCTCAATTTCCGCTTTCATCTCGGGCAGGCGACCAAATAAGGCGTTCAGGCGTTTGTACTCTCGCAAGGGTCGCACGGGAATCCCCCAATAGACTTCCCCAGCTCGCACAATTTTTCCTGGCAGCACGCCGGCTTTTGAACCAATGATGGCGCCGCTTTCGACTCGGGCATGATCGCCAAATCCTACTTGGCCGCCAATAATGGCAGAGTCTTCGATGACCGTGCTTCCGGAAATTCCAGTCTGCGCTGCAATCACCACGTTTCTGCCGATCTGGACGTTATGGGCAATCTGAACCAGATTATCGATCTTAGCTCCGACACCGATTCGGGTTGTTCCGAGGGACCCTCGATCCATGGTAGTGTTACATCCAATCTCGACGTCGTCTTCAATGATCACTCCGCCAATCTGCGGAAATTTGACCTGTTTGTTTCCGTCAAAGACGTAACCAAAGCCATCGCCTCCAACCACAACCCCGGCATGGAGGATGACCCGATTGCCAAGACGCACTTCAGAGTAAAGAACAACATGGGGGTGTAAGATACAATGCTCCCCCAGAATACAACCGTCGCTAATGACTACACCAGAGTGAAGAATCGAGCCTTCACCGATGTGAGCTCCTGGGCCCACCAGCACGCCGGGACCTAGGTCCACATATTGATCCAGAATGGCTGAGGGATCGACAATCGCGCTGGGATGTCTTTTGCCTTTGCCCGTGAGGCGCGGGTATAAAGCTGCAGCCGCTCGGGCGAAATCGAGTTTTGGGTTGTCAGAAAAGATCGCATTCCATCCGGGGCGCATGAGTCCAGCCGGGCCCAGAATGCAACCGGCTCGCAGGGCTCCAGGTAGTTCATCTATTCTTGTTTTGGGATCAATATAGATCAGAGCAGAAAGATCAACATCCTTCCAACTAGACACCCTGGTTAGAATCAGTTCACCGTCACCCTGAAAAGACAATCCCAGATACTTCGCAAGTTCTGCGACCGAATAACTCATAGCTCAATAAAAAAAACGCAAGCCATTATGACCTGCGTTCCTTATTCAAGTTGATTTTTGAAGCTCTAAGGCGTGGATCGATTAGGTGTTCACTTTCAAAGCGGTCAGGACTTCCCTATCTTTGTCAAGCAAACCTGGATTGCTGCTGCAGCATCCGCCACCCCCGGAGTTAGGCTGGATAACAGGAAGCAACAAATGATGTTGAGTGGTGCTCAGTCCCACGCTTTTCCCCTTGGCAAAAATCTCATGACGTCCCTTCGTCTTATGCCACTCGGCCAAGGTAGCGGTCTGATGCATATTTTCAATGATCTGTCGCCAGCCCACGCCCGTGTTGTAAGCGCAAAAGGAGATCTCACCTTCCTGGGTCCCGTAAGGAATCACACACATCTCTGTCCGGCGGAAGTCGTAGTTCCATAAATCCTGGAACCACATGCCTTCAACGCAAAGCACGCGCCATTGATCCTGGTCAGAACGGGTCTTCATGCGATCATTACGATCGCTATCAGACCTCGAAGAACTGGGCTTGAAAAGATTAACGATTTGTTGAATCGGGAAACCCTTGGGAGCCTTGTCTGCCTTGTAGTTGCGCATAATCGACAGAGCCAACTGTGCCGCAGTGAGGGCTTTCCCACGGGCTGTATCTGTAATCACCGCTACGTCTCGAATAAACTGTTCATAGTCGAAAAATTTATAGAGCGGCGTAAATTCGTGAGTGTGTCGATTTACAACCAGCAGGGTAAAGATTCCGCAATTGGGATGGCAATTGCAGGCACTCCAACCCCAAGGAGCGTCGGCCCCCTGGAGCAGGTCCATAACACTTGTAAAAGCGCTATAGGAAGAGAGCGGAAACCAGTCGCGCATCGGTTCCCAGTCCGCGTTCAATTGGCTCTTCAAGTCCTCAGTCATCTGGGAGAGAGTATAGCGGCGGGCATAACGCGTCTCGTCATCAATTTCCTCATCCCGTCCCGTGAAAGAGACCGGCTGGAAAGCGATCGTTTGGATTTTATCAATGTTGCGAACCGCAAAGTCTACAATGGACCCAATGCCATCATTGTTGACCCCGTTGACGATGGTTGTGACCAGAGTGGTCTTCATTCCAACCTGAGCCATGTTCTCGATGGCCTGAAGTTTCACGTCAAATAAATTGCCCACGCCGCGATGCTGATTCTTATCATTGGTGGTTCCATCGAATTGCAGATAGGTTCCATGCAACCCAGCTTCGTGAGCTTGTTTTGTGAACTCCAGGCTCTGAGCAAAGCGAATTCCATTGGTGGCTGCCATGATTCGATAAAACCCAATTTTCTTGGCGTATGCCACGGCCTGCAAAAAGAATGGAGAAAGCGTCGGCTCTCCCCCTGAGAAAAGAATGATCACTTGCCGTTTTGGCTTAAAAGAAACAGCACGATCCAAAATGGCCTTGATATCTTCAAATTCAGGCTCATGGACATAGCCCACCTGATTCGCGTCCATGAAGCAGGGGTTGCACATCATGTTGCAGCGATTGGTGAGATCTACAGTGAGAACCGCCCCGCGTCCATATTTGATCGTAGAAGTGCCGTGACGGTGAATGTTCTCGTCTTCAGAGCACTTGAAATCGCGACCGAAGAAGAGGCTCTCGATGCGACGGGTAAAGTCCGGACTCGTGGAAAGGACATCCTCAAATGGGCCGTGTTTCTCGCAGACCTTTCGCATTAACACGCGCCCACCCTCTTCGATGATGTGGGCCTTAA
>JBGOVH010000396.1:0-3899 GCA_041478005.1 Terriglobia bacterium
AAATCAGTTCCGATTCCGATCCGCGTACGGATATAGTTCTGTCGTATTCTAGATCTCTTGTCAGCAGAAAAGAGTTCTCCCAGGCCGGTCTGCTACGATTATAATCGGCGAAAGCGCTTTGCTGAAGGTTTTGGTTGTGAGATCGCACACAGCACGGTGATCTGTTCGAGTCTAACTTAATCTCCATGAAACTTCTTTTTCTCACCTCTTTGCTTGTTTTCACCTTTGGCGCCTTTTTGTTTACGGCTTTCTTCTTCCTTTGGATTCGCGAGTTCAGATGGAATCTACGATCTTCCTTTTGGGAAGGGGAAACACTTTGGAGAAAACAAAGGATGCCCTGGGTCGAGGGCAGCTTGATGTTTTGCTCCATTGTCTGGTTCCTCGTTAACCTGGTCATCACCTTGTTCGAGTTTTATGGCACGCATCCTGTAGGCCGGCTTTACTTCTTAATGATGGGGCTGGCATTCTTTTTCCCTCCGCTCATCATGCATAACTCTCTTCACAACGAAGAAGCCTTCCTTCCGCCCAATGGGGCCTGGAGACTCGTGATTCGATTGAGTTATCTTATCAGCATGCCGATAGCTTTGGCCGTTGTTCTGTCTGCCTGCGGGATTGCCCAATTGGTTTCCATGAGCGATGGAGTGATTCGCGTTCTGAACCTGTTGATGTGTGTCATGCTTGTGGCAGCTGCGGCATTCAGCGCCCGTGTTGTTAAGAAATCGCAAAGAAAGATTCAAAATGCTGAAGAACGTGGTTATCGCAGATGGGTCCTGCTTCTCTATGCCCTGCTGGTTCTCTTATTTCTTCCCATGATGGCCTCGATTCTTGGAATCTTTCCTTACGCCCGGTACCTCAGTCTCTTTTCTCGAGCCCTCCCAATCTTGTTTCTTTTTGTAGGTTCATACTTCAACGAGCGATTCACTTTCTATGACATTTTTATTAAGAGCGGGTCGCGTTTCATGCTGGCCTTGATTGGCCTGACGGTTTTCTTTGCCCTCACTCCTTTCGGGATGGGACAGTCGGACAAAGATTGGGCAAAGCCGTGGTTGTTGGCACTCACTTTGTTGCCTCTGACGCTGGCATTACCCTGGGCATTCCGGAAGGTTGATTCTTGGCTGGACCGCGTCTGGTTGGGGCGGCAGTTTACCCCGGTGGAAGCTGGAAAGTATTTTCTCTCAGGCCTCCATGCAGCCGCTACTGAGAAGCAGCTGGTCAAAGAAGCAGAATCGCGTTTGTCTGAAATTTTTCAGGCAAAAGCCAGTATCCTGATCCGTAATGGCGATGCAACAGAAGAGAATCATTGGGTGTGCAGTCATGAAGTTCCGCTCCAGTCCTCGGGGGGAACCATAGGCAAGATTCAAATGGGACGCCGTCCTAATCAGGCTCCTTACCTGTGTGAAGATGTCGCTCTTTTGAACTCCATGGCCAGTGGACTTTCTTTCATGTTGGAAAACGTTCGCTTGCGTGCTAAGAAGATGGATCAAGAAAAGCGAGAACAGGAACTCATGCTCCACGCCAGTCGTTCCGAGCTGAAGGCCTTGCGTGCTCAGATTAATCCGCATTTTCTTTTCAATGCCTTGAACGCCATTGCTGGACTGATTCACAAGGATCCCGATCGAGCCGAAGCCACAGTAGAACAATTGGCTGAGGTGTTTCGCTACACCTTGCGCCGCTCAGAAAAGGAATGGGTTCGTCTGGGGGATGAGATGGAATTTGTGCGCGCTTATCTGGAAGTGGAACAATCGCGATTTGGGGAGCGGCTGCAAGTGCGCTTCGAGATTGAAGATCAAGTCAGAGACTTGAGAATACCAGCCATGATCGTCCAGACCCTGGTAGAGAATGCCATCAAGCATGGCGTGGCTTCGGTCCGTGGCTTGGGCATTGTCGAAGTCCGCGCCCGCCAGCGGGAAGACCGCTTGCGTCTTGAGGTTTTGGACAACGGACCTGGATTTGATCTGGATCACAATTCAGCAGCAATCTTGGAAAGCGGGTCCAGCACAGGATATGGCCTCAGAAACATTCGCGAACGGCTGCAGGGGTATTTCGGTTCTGACGCCACCCTAAGCCTGGAGCGAGAAGAGTCCTCCGGAATGACCGTGGTTGTTATTGAAATGCCAGTCCTGGCAGCACTTTCACCAGAGGGAGTTTCCGCTCGATGATACGCACCTTGCTCGTCGATGACGAGCGGCCTGCTCGAGACCGTCTGCGCCAATTGCTCAGCGGTTTCAGTGATGTGGAAGTAGTGGGCGAAGCCGAAGACGGTGACCAGGCCCTGGAAAGAATCGCAGAAACTCATCCAGACCTGTTGTTCCTTGACATCCAGATGCCGGGTCGCACTGGGCTGGAAGTGGCCATGTCGCTGGAGCCCCCTCGGCCCAAGATTATCTTCTGCACGGCTTTTGACCAGTATGCCATCGAAGCTTTTGAACACAATGCCGTCGACTATTTGCTCAAACCGGTCAGCCGTATGCGACTGGGGAAAGCCATGGACCACTTGCGGCAATCCGCCATGGAATTGTCAATGCTCCGAGGAGAGCTTGAAGCAGCAGAAAAGGTTCAGTCCCAACTGTTCCCTAAGACACTCCCTCGTATCGAGGGTTTCGACTACGCTGGGTTTTGCCAGGCGGCTCGCGGCGTTGGAGGAGACTACTATGATTTTTTCTCTCTGGGGTCTGGCAAGCTGGGGATTGCTTTGGGAGATATTTCCGGGAAAGGGATTTATGCGGGGCTGTTAATGGCCAGTCTCCAGGGCCGCCTTCAGTCGCGCGCTCCCCTGCACGGTCTGGATGTGGCAGGGTTGATGTCTGAGCTTAATCGGATGATGTGCTCTGTCACGGACTCCAGCCAGTTCGCAACTCTGTTTTACTGTGTCTACGACGCCTTGCCCAACAGCTTGACCTATGTCAATGCGGGGCACAATGCTCCCATGGTTTTTCGCTTCTCTGACTCCGATGGCAAGCCTGCCAAAAGGAATCCTCCGGGAGCGCACGGCCCCCATCCAAAAGACGGTGCAGGCAGGCTGCGCCTGGAGACTGGGGGGACCATCATCGGCAAATTTTCTGAAGCAACATTTCAGCAACAAACACTGCAAATGGAGTCCGGCGACATCCTGTTGATCTTTTCCGACGGAATTACCGACGCCGTGAATTCTCAGGAAGAGGAATTCGGCGAAGAGCGCCTAGTAGCAGCCGTTCTCGAGCATCATCATCTGCCGGCTTCCGATTTGCGCGATCAAATACTGGGAAAGGTTAGCCACTTTGCAGGCCAGACTCCCCAGCGTGACGATCAAACTCTAGCCGTGGCCAAAGTGGCTTAGATCAATCTATGGAACCTATTCTCACCTTGATTGTGGATGACGAACAACCAGCCCGGGACCGCCTGCGGCAGCTGCTCGGCGCCTTTGACGGCATAGAGGTCATTGGCGAAGCAACGGACGGTGAGCAAGCGATCCAGAAAATCCTCGAGTTGCGTCCGGGCCTGGTCTTTCTGGACATTCAAATGCCCGGCTGCAGTGGCTTGGAAGTGGTAGCCTCGTTGCCCACCCCGCGACCGCGCATCATTTTTTGCACAGCCTTCGACCAATACGCGGTTGACGCGTTTGAGCTCAACGCGGTGGATTACCTTTTGAAGCCTGTGAATCGGGTTCGCTTAGCCGAAGCCGTTCAGCGTGTGCGTGAAAAGTCGCCCAAAGATTCGGAAACTGCCCTGGAAAGAGCCACCAAGAGTTTGCGGTCATTTCCTGCCCGCTTCTTAGTGAAGAGTGGTTCCAAATTCCGCGTAATCGCAGAAAAGGATGTCCTTTATTTCGCCTCGGAAGATGGGCTCACCAAGCTTTGTACACAGAATCACTATTATTGGATGGAGCCGACTCTTAATGAATTGGAGACCCGTCTGAAGCC
>JBGOVH010000014.1:0-13394 GCA_041478005.1 Terriglobia bacterium
ATGCTCGGGATTTCCCTCCACCTTAGTTGGCCGCCCCATATGGCTTTCAACCAACAACCCCTCAGCAATCCCGCATTGTGGCATCCCCGTGGCGAAAAAAAGCGGCTTGCCCGGGATGATCTCTTCCGGCGCCTTCACATAAGGCATGATCGTCTCTTTGGGCTGCCGCGTGCACCCCGTAAGGCCTGCCAGGGCTAGCGATGCCCCCATCAACTGCAGGAAACGACGCCTGCCGACCGGATCCACCCACTCAGAAGCTTGTTGCGGAAACTCCCTATACAAAAACTCTTGGAAGCCCTCGGTCTCAGCCAACTCTTCAAGGCTGCGCCAGTACTGCTGCCCCTGAGTGCGGTTCATCCTAGACCGGATGGTTGCAAGATCGATTGGACTATCTTTCGGCATCATCTGTGGCAAGTAGAACAACTTGTGAGACTCTGAATTTTGTATTCCTTGACGAGCTGTCTGCCAAGGCCAACTTGATCGGCTGGAGGTTGATACTCAACATTGAATACCTGGTCCCTGGGCCTGACATAACGTTCCGGCTGTCGATGACAGTCAAGGCACCACTCCATTTGCAACGAGGCATGTTGCCAAACCAGTGGCATACGATCCACCTGCCCGTGACAGGTGGTGCAGCCTATGCCTTTATTCACATGAATACTGTGATTGAAATAGGCAAAATCCGGAAGGTCGTGAACTCTTGTCCAGCGGATGGATTTATCGGTTCGAAAACTTTCACGCACCGGCTCCAACGTTGGGCTTGTCGACCAGATCTGGGAGTGACAATTCATGCAGGTCTTGGTGGGAGGAATATTGGCAAAAGCTGAGGTCTCAACCGAGGTGTGACAATAGCGGCAGTCAATCCCAATGGCAGCCACATGGTGCTGATGACTGAAGGGCACCGGTTGCTCGCGTGCAATGCCAGCTTGTGTGACGTAGCTTGAACGGTTGATCGCCATCGCAATCATCACGATGGCGGCGAGTATGAAGAAAGCGCCGAAGATACTTAGCTTTGAAAATGTGTTGGTACTGCGGTGGAATATCTGTGGCACGTCTCAGGGTTTTTCCTAGATCTTCCCAGAGTCGGTAATCGACTCATCAACAGCAAACTCGGAATTTAGCATCCGTGGATAACAGCGTCAAGGAGCTTTTCGAGGACGGAGCACTCCGGAAGAATTTTTCACTGCGGTCGCCATCTGGGGCATCTGAGACGGATTGAAGTTGACCACTTCCTTGCCAACTACCATTTCGGCCAGAGCCTGAATGAATAGAGGAGAATCATTAAGACCCGGCATCATCTCGAATTGTTCGATGCCATGTCCAACAGCCTCCACTCGTGCCTCCATGTTGATTTCACTCAGTGTCTCAACGTGATCGGAAACAAAGGCAATCGGAATAATCAATACATTCTTTGTCTGACACTGGCCCAACTTGCGGAGGGTTTCATGTAACGACGGTTGCAGCCATTTGCTTGCACCCACCTTACTTTGATAACAAAGAGTATGAGGGAAAGACCATTTACTTCGCTGCAAGACCAACTCTACAGTTTTTTCGATCTGGCGCTGATACGGGTCTCCACGCTTGATCACACGGATTGGCACGCTATGAGCGCTGAATACTATGTGAATCTCCTCACCGGCAGGAAACTTTTCCAGACTGTGACTGATTTTTTGAATAACGGCGTCGAGATATCCGGAATGTGAGAAAAACTCCTTAACGATTCTCACTGGAGTGTTCCTCACCGGGGAAGATTCAACTTGGCGATTCCACTCGTTAAGACTGCTGCCGGTCGTAGTTGTTGAGTATTGAGGATAGAGCGGCAATAAGACCAATTCATGAGGCGCGTATTCTTCAATGGCTTGGATTGCCTCTTCTGTCAAGGGATGCCAATAGCGCATAGCGATGAATACCCTGGCGTCACAATAGTTTCTTAGCTCTTTTTCAAGAGCATGCGCCTGACGACGCGTGAATTCCAAAATGGGAGACTTGCCTCCAATCTCGGCGTAATGATCGCGAACTTTCTTGGCCCGAGTCGAAGAAATCAATCTCGCGAGTGGCTCTCTGGCAATTCGGGCAAAGGGGAAGTCGATGATATCGGGATCACGAAACAAGTTGAGGAGAAAGGGTTCAATCGCATCCAATGAGTCGGGCCCACCCAGTTGAAAGAGCACAACCCCAATGGATTTGCTGGATTTCATAAGAGAATCACTCCTGTATTGCAGAGTACAGGCACCAAAGAGCAGATAATTAGCATAAACAAGGGCTTAGATCAACAATTAGCAGCTTCTGAAAGTAATGTGTTAGTTACGGGAGGTGAACCAAGATCCATCTGGGTAGCCACGCTGAACGCTTTCTGTGAGGAGTGGGCATGCTGTTCCACCGCTAAAAACCACGGCTTACTGCGCTCACCGTGACTGCCATAACTTCACCCTGTAACTAACGCATTACTTCTACAACTTGCTAACTTTCATATGTGGAGAAGTCGCGGACAACATCTTCTGATCAAGCGACATCATAAGAGACTGAACATTCGTTTGGAGTAATCTTGGGATGTTCCGAACAACACGAGCATTCCGTATCGGGTGGAGGATCAGATGAAAAAGAGTCTGCAAGTGAGAATGCTGTTGTCAGTGCTATTGCTGTCCTTGGTCTTGGTCCTGGCTGGCTGCGAAAGAAAGAGCATTAACGAAATCATGGCCGATCCACAACGCTACACCCACAAAGAAGTGGGAGTTGTCGGAAAGGTGGTGAGGAGCGTCTCAGTCCTGGGCAAAGGAGCTTATGAGGTGGATGACGGCACCGGTAAACTTTGGGTGGTTTCAGACAGGGGAGTCCCTCGCGAAGGTGCCAGAGTGGGCGTAAGAGGTAAGATTCGTGACGGGTTTAATTTCGGAGGATTGATCAAATTGCCGGAAGTTGTGAGGTCAGGACTTGTGATGATCGAGTCTGAGCACAAGGCGCGAAATTACTAATCGAGTAAGCCAAAGTCTCCAAGGGACCGGCTTGACCTCAAGGTTCCTCGCGTGTTTGTGAGAGGACTTATGAACGTAATACCTTTAGTTACGGGGGGAATCTCTAGTAGCCACGACAAACGCGCTGGTTGCGTTTGTCGTGGCCAGGACCGGCACGGGAAAGCCCACGATGAATGCAGAAAGCGCTTTCATCGTGGCTACCAATATCCCGCGATTCCTCCGGTAACTAAGGATTACTTGCGAACCCAGTTTGCCGTGGCTACCCCTTTTCCTCTTCTGTTATAGTTGTCCCTTCCTATGAAGTTGTTTGCGTTGCCTGCCTGACGTCTTTTCCTTGGCACTCTTCACAAGCATCTTCAGGTCTCAAAAAGGAGAGCTCGCGTGCTGATCACAACACAACAGGAGCCTGTTTATGATGTCGTCATTATCGGCTCCGGAGCCTCCGGTGGTATGGCCGCATGGAACTTGACTCGTCAGGGAGCGCGAGTGCTGATGCTGGATGCGGGCGGGCATTTCAATCGAGCTGCTTTTTGGACCCATGTCTTGCCTTATGAATGGAGAGAGCGAACGCAGCGCGGCGAGCACCCTCCGCAATTTCATCTCGACACAAAAGAGCAACCTTATTTCGCGCCTGCAGATAAGCCTTTCGATCTGATCCGGGTTTGGGGCGTGGGGGGTAAGACCAATATCTGGGGCAGAGTCTCCTTGCGCTACTCCGATCTGGACTTCAAAGCTGCAGAACGTGACGGCTGGGAAATTCCCTGGCCTATCGGTTATAAAGATCTGGCTCCTTATTATGACAAGGTGGATCAGCTCATTGGTGTTTGTGGCGGCGATGATGACTCAGATTCATTGCCTGGCAGCCGTTACCACCTCCCCCCACCACGATTGCGCTGTGGCGAGGTTCTTCTAAAGAAAGCTGCGAACAAAGCCAATATTTCAATCGTTCCCATCCGCCGGGCCGTTCTCACACGCGCACACAATGGCTTCCCGGCTTGCCACCATTGCGGCGCTTGTGGCCGGGGTTGTGATAGCGCTTCGTTTTTCAATTCGGCCGACCATTTAGTTCCCTTTGCCCTCAAGACCGGCAACTTGACCCTGCGTACTAATGCCGTTGTGGCCCGTATTCTCCCAAACGACAAGGGACTGGCCGGGGCTGTGCAATATTTCGACCGCCAGACCAAACAAGAGTATCGCGCGTACGGCCGAGCGGTTGTACTCGGAGCTTCTTGCATTGACTCCACTCGAATTCTGCTCAATTCAAAATCAAGCCTCTATCCAAACGGTATCGGCAATAGTTCGGGTGTGATCGGCAAATACCTATGTGAGCAAGTCCGGTTTCATGTTCGAGGATTCCTTCCCGAGCTCTATGGGCGGCCTGCCAGCAACGACGACGGCATTGGGGGTGAACACATGTACATGCCCCGGTTTAATCATCGTGGAAAACCACGCAATTACCTGCGCGGCTTTGGTTCCCAGTTTTGGGGAACGGGTTGCCTGGATGGCGCCAGCCATTTTGCCAAGGACCTCCATGGATTTGGTTCAAGCTTCAAAAAAGAAGTCCTGCGACACTATCCTGCCTGGATCCAGATGCATCCCTACGGTGAAGTCCTGCCCCGTGCGGAAAACCAGGTCACCGTCGAAGGAACGTCGCTGGATGCCTTTGGTATTCCTCTCCCAAAAATTGCTTTTTCCATTGGCGAAAATGAACGCAAGATGATTGAAGAGATGTATGACACGGCTGAGGAAATCATGCATGCCGCTGGGGCGGAGTTGATCCACTTTAGGAGGGGCGATGTTGACGTAGCAGGCAGCGCCATTCATGAACATGGCACATGCCGAATGGGCGAAAACCCCAAACGCTCCGCTTTGAATGGGTTTTGCCAGATGCACGAGGTCAAGAATCTCTTTGTCGTGGATGGTAGTGCGTTTCCTTCGGCCTCGGAAAAAAACCCTACCCTAACTATTCTCGCCCTGGCCTGGCGAGCCACTGATTACCTGGCTGAAGAATTGAAAAAGGGAAACTTGGGGGTTTAGAAAGCAGGCATCTGAGACGCTTCGTCAACTCCTAGAGTTGGCCTCGATGGAGTAGGTCTCTCAGAAAAGATAAGACTGAGGAATTCCGGCACGTGATAACCACCTCCGAAGACGGGTACCCCAAGACGGGCTTCCAGATCTTCCCTCACCCAATCATCCAGGAAAAGCCCGTTTTCTCCTGTCATCGATTCTGAAGGGATTACCAGGAAGTTCCCATGCATCTGGTTTTGAACAGCGGCAAAGATATCACTGCCGGTTAATAGCCCGGCTGAAGTGATTCCGGTCCCCAAGAAAAGGCTTTCCACTGGAAGGCATTTCAGTTCGGTTTGAAATCTTGCATTCACCTGATCGACACTGTCTTTTAGGATGGGATAAAAGATATTTCCCGTCACGACGGTCCCGCGAAGAGCTTTCCGTGATGGGCGCCTCCACTTCTTACGCATAGCGGCTGAAAATTCATCCAAAAAATTCCGCACCATTCCCACGCCGTTTTCCACCAGCGGGAAGTCTCCGTAATGCGACCTGGGGGGAATGGGATGACCTGCCATAATGTAAAATTCATCTCCCAGGAAGGAAAACGGGCTCCCGATTTTTTGGATGTGTTGCTGCTGGATCTGCGAGACGTGCTTAATAGTTTTTCTGGCATATTCCGCGTCTACAGGCTTCAGTTGAGGAAGGCCTTTGCGGTGAGCGGTCAGACCCAATGGAACAATCGAAACGCTCATGACGTTGGGATAGAACTGCAACAGGTCGCTCAAGCTCTGCTCCAGATGAGCGCCATCGTTAATATCGGGCATGAGGACAATTTGAGTATGCAGCTTAATTCCGCCGGCAATCAGGCGTCTCATATTCCCCAGCAGGTCGTCGGGCTCTCGATTTTGGAGCAAATATTGACGAAGCGCCGGCTCGGTGGCATGAACGGAAACATAGAGAGGCGAAAGACGCTGTTCAAAAATGCGTTGGAAATCCGCTTCAGAGAGATTGGTAAGTGTTAAGTAATGTCCAAACAGAAAAGAAAGACGAAAATCTTCATCCTTCACTCGCAGTGTGCGACGTAACTGCTTGCCTCTGGGCAATTGATGCACAAAGCAAAAGATACAATTGTTCTTGCAAAGGCGAGTTTGAATTCCCTCCAGTTCAATGCCCAGTTCTTCTTCGTCCTCTTTTTCAATGTCAATTTCCCAGATCTCTCCTGAGGCCTTGCAGACCTTTAACTTCACGTCCTGATCCAAGAGCGACACAATATAACGGTAGTCCAGCACATCCTCAACCAGACGATCATTGATTGATATAAGCCGATCGCCTTTTTCAATGCCCACTTCTTGAGCAATGGATCCTTCTTCAACTCGCTGGATTAAGACACCGATCGCCTGCTGGATTATCATCTCATCCACTCTGGGACAAAAGAGATCTCGACGCTCTCATCATATACTCATACTCTAACTTCCCAAGGTATTGCTTTCGGTAACCAGTTTCTTTCCGTGGTAAACGTAATCGAGGCCCGAATAAACCGTGACTGCAGCCGTGAGAAGGAATACCCATTGCAGGGCTTGAGTATTGATCCTCTCATAGTTAAGGTAAAGCACCGCCACCAAAGTGAGAATTTGAAAAAACGTGGCAGCCTTGCCATAAATCGAGGGAGGAAAATGGCGGTGACCTGTGCTGATAACAATTATCAGCACACTAACGACAAGAATCACATCTCGGCTGATGACCAGGATAGTTAGCCACAGTGGGACCGTATTGGGTAAGCCAAGGCTCTTAATGGAAAGCACAACAAACGAGGTCGTCAACAGCAATTTGTCGGCAATCGGATCGAGATATGCCCCCAGGGACGTCTTTTGTTTCAGCAAGCGTGCAATTAGCCCATCCAAACCGTCCGTCACGCCCGCCAAAATAAAAATGGCAAAGGCCCATCCTAGATGTTCGTAAACCAAAAGAATGACAAAAATTGGCACGAAAACCATTCTCAGGATGGTTAATTGGTTGGCAGGCGTGAGAATTTGAAATGACATGAAGGGAGAATTGGTGTCGATCTGCAAAAAGCTCAAATCATATCGAACGCGGAAAAAAGATGTCAATAATTATTAGCCTCAAACTGTAATGCCTTAGGCGTTGTTCGGAAATAACCTGGTGGAAAAGCTCCCTTCCTCAGCTGAGGAAGGGGGTGAAGGCTTGAGAAGCCTTCACCTGGCGTCAGCAAGGGCCAAATTGCCGTTCAATTACTTGCGGAACTTTGACGGGGCCCTGGCGATAGGCTCGTGATTATTGACTTTAAAGGTGAAATCTGGGAAGCTTTTAGGAGCCAGGATTCAGTGAAAACCCTTGATGTCGCTGTCTTCCGGGGGATTGAGTCTGGTAGATGGAGTAACTTCAAAATGGCTGAGTCCCAAGGAAAACCAAGATTGTTTCTACTCCTCATTCTGGTACTCTTGCTTCCGAGAGGGATCCAAAGTCAGGCCCCCACTGCTGGCGTCCTTCTGGCTCAATTCAGTTCAAGTCGAATGGTTGCAGGCGACGAAAGCCTGGTTCGTATTGGCTTTACAATCAAGGATGGGTTTAAGATCTCCAAACGGCCCTCACCGAAGTTTCAACCGAATCCGAATCCCGAGTTTGAAATAAAGATTCCTGTCATATTCAGTGACATCAAAGAGAGCGGTGATCCAGAGTATTTCAGCGGACTGAAACCGCTGGAGCTCCATCTCGTTCCAGCAAAGGCAACCAAACCCGGGAGATATTCAATCGAAGCCAAATTGACTTACTTTTATTGCTCGGAAAAGGACAAGTATTGCAGCCGCTCTATGGAGAATCTTAAGATTCCAATCGAAGTTATCAGAGAGAAATAAGTACGGTGCCTTTTGAGCCATCTTTTCTGACCGGCTAAGAAAGTGTTAACAAGACAAAAATCGCACAAAATTATTCGATTTATCCTGGCCTGGGGAATCTTTTGGCCTCTGTTTCAACCATCACTCTACCTCTGTCAAGAGAAATCCGATTTGTCTCAGCTTACGAATCAGGATTTAATAGGTCGAGGTGAGCGCGCTTTCCTGATGCGAAATTTCTTAGCTTCTGAAAAATACTACCGCGAGCTGAATAATCGTTTGACAAAGCGGCTGTCCAGCTTGGAGCCCAGCGAAAGTCAAAATCAAATCGAAATTGACGAGGAACTCATTCTAGCACCCTTTGGGTTAGGACATAGTCTGATCTATTTGCATAGGTACGGCGAAGCTGTTGAGGCTTTGGAAAGAGGCTTAAAAATCTACCCCGACTGGGCAAGCAATCATGCACCACTGCTTTTCTTTCAGGATCCACTGTTCACGGGTCCCGTCTTAAGTGATCTGGAAAGCTTGATGAAATCGTCAAATGAACCGGCACCTTGGCTCTTGCATGGTTACATCCAGTTTTTCTGCGAGAACTTTCGCGATGCCACGCAGTCTTTTTCGCAGGTCGTAAGAACCCACAATGAGAATTTTCTGGCGGGCTACTTTATCGGACAAATTCAGTCGGCTATGCGACGAAAACCGGCGCCTAAGCTTGAAAATTTCAGCGAGAAGGAAACGGATCGCCTTCCGATTGAGGAACTCATTGATTACGGGTCCTCTTTTTTTAAGAACGCGAACTACTCAATGGCGGCAAAGCTTTTCAAGAAAGCGATCGACATTAATAAAGAAACTCCTGTTGTGCATATCGCCTATGGAGATTCGCTGTTTGCGCTGGGAAAGTTTGAAGAAGCAACGCAGGCAATTGTGAAGGGGCTGGAGATTTATCCAAAATACGCCGAAAATCCGATTAATCGCCGCGATTTTTATAGTGATCCTTCCCAATTTGATTTGCAGCTCAGAAACCTTGAGAATTATGTACACAGCCATCCGATGAATCTAAACGCCCGCTTCCTGCTCGGATATAATTATTTTTTCATTCAGGCCTATGAAAAAGCTGACGAACAGTTGCGGGCGGTTTTTGCAAATAAGTCTCTCTATTCCTCTGCTCAATACCTCCACAGCCTAATTCAAAAGTTCAACACCCAAAAATCCAAGAAATCTTTGTGAAGAAAGTTTTCTTCCGGTTGAGGCCAAGACACTTGGGATAACGCGTGTTTCCGGCTGCCGGTAATCCTGGGAGCCTGAAGCTTCAAATGTCGGGTGCAGGGTGTGCGACAAACTTGTGGGTCTTTGGCCTCTTCTGGTGGAGCGGGCGCTCTGCGCACGCTGAAACGCACGACAGAGCCCGCGTTCCACTTTGCTCCGACTTCTAATGAAGCACCAAACCCACAAATTTGTCGCACACCCCTTCGTGTGTTGCGTGTTGACTCCGGTGAGTTAAGCAAAATTAAGGAGTGCGAGTCTTCCGATTTTTCAATACGATGAGAGAAAAGTCCGAGTGGTGGGCGCTACAGGACTTGAACCTGTGACTTCCACCGTGTGAAGGTGGCACTCTACCGCTGAGTTAAGCGCCCCGCTTGGTAGAATCAGTGCGCAGTTTGTAACATGCTGCGGGGAAGCTTGGCAAGCCCAAAATGACCAAGACGAATCCTTTCCGTGAGGCTTTGAATTGCTTCAACTAGAACAACAAAAGAGAATAGCCGATTTGCTGGCTGCTATTGAAACCGTAGTCAAGGGAAAGAGTGAAATTATTAAGTTGGCTCTAGTCGGCCTTTTTGCTGGAGGTCACCTGTTGGTGGAGGATGTTCCAGGCGTTGGCAAAACCACGCTGGCTCATGCTTTAGCCCTTGTCATGCGATGCCGATTTCATCGCATCCAATTTACCAGCGATCTGCTCCCTTCCGACATTATAGGGATTTCAGTTTATAACCAGACGCGTCTAGAGTTTGAATTCAAACCCGGCCCTATCTTCTCAAACGTCATCCTGGCCGATGAGATTAATCGTACGACTCCAAAGACGCAAAGTGCGTTGCTCGAGGCCATGAGCGAAGGGCAAGTTACTGTGGACAATCAAACCTTCTTATTACCGAAGCCCTTCCTGGTATTGGCGACCCAGAATCCTATTGAGCACCACGGAACTTACCCGTTGCCGGAATCACAGTTGGATCGTTTTTTGATGCGGATCCAGATTGGATACCCTTCACTTCAGGCAGAAACCGAGATCTTCCGGAGTCAGTCCAAATCCCATCCACTGGAAAACGTGAAGCCCGTCATCACAGGTGATGAGATTCTGGAAATACAAGATTCCGTCCGAAGAGTATCCGTGGATGATGCCATCGTTCAGTATGCGCTGAAGATTGTGGATAAAACTCGGCAGTCGGACTTCCTGAGCCTGGGGGTTAGTCCGAGGGGCTCGCTGGCATTGTTGCGAGCAGGGCAGGCCAGAGCTTATGTCGAAGGACGCACTTATTGTCTCCCTGATGACGTCAAGAGGTTGGTTGCAGCCGTGCTGGCACATCGCGTCATCGTAAACAATAGATCCTCATCTATTCTCAGGACCAATGAGCAGGCGGAGGCTATCCTCCGAGACATTGTTGAATCTGTAGAAGTACCGCTCTGAAGAAACTCTAAAGATCTGGACAATTGTTTTTGCCATTCGTTCTTGACGTATTGGCTGCGGCTTGGCCAAGCCGATCCTCGAAAGCGGTTATGGGCGGGAAACAATAAACTAACTATGCCGTTCTTTACCCCCAAACGATGGCGCTGGCATTTCTCCTGGCGAGAATTTCGAAACAGCCTGTTGGCCACGCTTGTGTTAGGGCTGGCTTTAGGTTCGGCACTTGCTTCGACAGTGGCCGCCAAAGAAGGGAAGATCACCGTCGCTTTTACTCTGGCGATGATCTCACTGGTACTGGCATTCGTCATCGCCTTGACAGTTGTCCCCAAATTATTCCGCCGAGCCCGTCAGGAAACCCTGACGTTTTCCATCAACTTCAAGGGCGAAACTTGGTTTTACGTGCTGTTCCTGGCGGTGGTTTCCATTGCTGGCTTCATTTCGAAAAGGAGTTTGGCATTTGTCATTCCCGCTGCCGGAGTGGCAGCTCTATTGTTTCGCAAAGCTCGCCGAAAATCGGAACCGTTCTTCTTCAGTATTACCCATGAGGGATGGTTCTATCTCCTCGCCTTACTGATAGTTGCCGTAGCAGCATTTAATACTGGAAATAATCTCATCTTCATTATTCTTTCCGCTGGTTTATCCTTGGTGGTGGTCTCTGAAATTCTCTCCAGCTTGAACTTGTGGCGCCTGGATTTCAACCTGGACCTTCCTGCAACTGTACCCGCTCGTCAAGAGTTCAAGGCAACCCTGAGTCTTCATAATCTGAAGGTTTCGATTCCATCGTTTTCCTTGATCGTTACTAATACAAATGCGATTAGCAAAGTTACGCAGACTGATTCCCCAGCCAAACCACACCCCTCAACCGGCCTTCGGCCACCCTCTCCCCAAGGGAGAGGGGCTGGGAGTGAGGGGAATTGTCACACTAAATACGTTTGTACTAGTCGGGAGGCACCCTTTTCTTACATCCCAAGAGATGGACATTTCTCTTTGGGGGGACTGCACGCCTATTTTCCGTTCTTGTCAGGTTCCACCCTCTCCCATCAAACAAAGTCTCTGCGATTCCCCCGCCGGGGACTCTATTGTCAAAACGAATTGGAAATCAGCACACGATTTCCCTTTGGCTTCGCAAGAAAAAGAAAGAAGTCTCCTCACCGCCGAGAAATTATCGTATTGCCCGAGGTTGAGCCGCCAAACGAGTTCTTTGAAATGCTTCCCCTCCTCAATGGCGCTTTTGAGAGTTACCTGCGTGGCCCCGGCTCTGATTTGTACTCTATTCGCGACTACTCCTGTCGAGATAATGCTCGCTTCCTGGATTGGAAGGCCACTGCAAAGACCGGACAACTGATGGTTCGCGAGTTCACTCGAGAAGACGACCGTAAATGTTGTTTGATCTTTGACAATTTCTTTGAAGACTTTAGTGACACCAACGGACCTGCATTTGAGAAAGCTGTAAAACTCTGTGCCAATGCGGCGCGCCATTTTCATGAGATGGACAGCGAGATCCGTTTGGTCACTTCCAACGCTGCAACAGATTTCAGCAAGTCCGCGGATGGCTTACTGGAAATCCTAAAGCTACTGGCTCTGGTTGAGCCATCCAGCCAAAAAGTGCAACCCATTTCCGAGCTTGCCAGCGACACAGCATTTAAGATCTTGTTTACAGCCAGCCGACCGGGTGAAATTCCGACCAAAGTCTGGAGTTCTTCGCACGTAGTTTTTATTCGGGAACTCTAGAAATTACCATCGATCCATATGCCCTCAAACATCCTCGATTCTTACAAATCGATTGCAAGGCTTTTTCACATCTTGTGTGTTCTGTTGGCGGGTATTGGCTTTGCGATGCTGGCTATGGCATCGCAGATCTCTGCCTGGATTTCTCTCCTGTTTGTTATTCCCTATATCTGTTCTTTCAACCCCTCTCTTGTGGAGAGGCTGCAACTGAGCACTCGAAGGTCTAATCTGCTTACATGGGCTTACGTCCCCTTCTTCTTCCTTGACATGTTTTATCTGTCTAGATCATTTGTTTCGTCTACACTTCACCTCATTCTCTTTATCCAGGTTATTAAACTGTATCAGCCTAAGAAAGATCGCGATTATTTCTACCTTATTGTTCTGAGCTTTCTTCAGGTTTTGGCTGCGTCTTCTCTGACGATTGACACTATATTCCTAGTGACCTTCTTGTGTTACCTGCTGGTCTGCCTTTCCACCCTTGTCGCCTTTGAAATGAAAAGATCGCTGGAATCCTCAATGAGTGAGGAAAACCTGCAAGGACTTGCGGACGAAAGCGTTCAGGCTTTCAAAGGGACAAGAGGGAATGCCCCTCTGAAAGAACGCGGCTGGGCTACTCGCAGTATTTGGTTGGTTTCGATTGTCAGTTTCTTGTCCACCTTGATGATGGGGTCGATACTTTTCTTTGCGATTCCCCGTTTCGGCGCCGGTTATTTCCAACGCATTGTGCATCAACCGCTGGCCTTAAGCGGCTTTTCAGATAGGGTGCAGCTAGGGGGTATCGGGATCATTCAGCTGGACTCTTCGATCGTGATGCGTGTTCGCGTCACCGGTAATGCGAGAGTCTTGAATCGGGCTAAATGGCGTGGTGTTACATTAGACCATTTCGATGGAAAAACTTGGTCGAAGCATTTGAGAGGCATTCCCGTCACCTATACTTCAGGGCAGGAATTCGTTTTGAACTATGCCAATACCAGAGGCACCCGGGTGTCCTATCAAGTATGGATGGAGCCCAACTCCACTGGCTACCTCTTTACGCTGGATCAAATCCAGCGGTTGCAAGGCAGATTGGCGCCATTGTCGAAGGATTCAGCCGATGACTCAATAATGACCCGGCCTCATGCATTCGTCCGTCTGATGTATCAAGGAGACTCAATTCTG
>JBGOVH010000107.1:0-7425 GCA_041478005.1 Terriglobia bacterium
ACCAGGTCGATCTCTTCCATCTTGCCCGCCGTAATCTTTACCGGAATGGAGAGTTTTTGATAACCAGGAGCAATGGCCGTTACTGTATAAGAACCCTCCAGCAGCTCAAGTTGATCTTCAGTAATCACTCTGGAATGCGAATCGTTGGTGTTTTGGAGACTTACCTGGACGTTGGCGAGTGACCGCTTGAGTTTCAGAATCCCCTGAGTGGGAAGCAACGGAACAGAGGGAATCGCTTCTATCGGCCTGGACACCACTTGGGCAGCGCCACTTCTTTGGGTCTTGGCAAGAGGACGTGGCAGCTGAGGAGTTTGAGAAAGGCCACTTTGCGCCACCTCTTTCCTGGGCAACGGTTGCAGTGTGATGTCTAAGGGTGTAGGCGGTGCGCCTGGCTTTAGTTCGAGGGGAACCATTGCAGGCTCATAGCCCTCCAACTCGGCTTTAAGTTGATAGACGCCTGGTCCCAATTCCAGTATTAGAGTGGAAACACCGAAGTCCTGGTCATTGATAAAAATCCTGGCGCCTGGCGGTGATGTTGTTACTTCCAGCGGAATTGGAGCAGTGGATACCGTTGGAGTGGTTTCCTGTGCGGGCACCTGCGGCAACGCTTGTGGCGGCGTTTTGTGACGGAGACGCCACGACACTCCCAGAACAATCAAAAGAAGAGCCGCAATCCCCGCAACCATCCAGAAGCCCCGCGGCTTTTTTCCTTCCGGAGGGGCGGGGTTTTCCGATTCCTTTGCGAAAGTAGCGTGCTCATCCAGAAATTCAGGAGAACTTGAGGAACTCCGAGTCGACTGGATCCTTTCTGAACCTAATTCAAAGCCCGGAGGACTAGCCCCAGTTCCCATCAAGGCAGGAGCAGACACAAAAGGTTCCTGTGGGGAAACGGTTTGAGGCGGCAAAACCGGATTTTGTAAGACCGTGGAAGCTGGCTCGTAACGGGAATCGGCTCGACGCAACTCACGAGCGAGCATTCCGGCAACCCTATTTTCGGATTCACTTACAGGAGGAGAGATAGGGCTTTGATGAGGCTTTGTCAAGCCAGGCAAGGGGGCAGTCCGAGAGGTTACGTCAGTTTGTGTGCGCTGGAGAGGGACAGTCATCGTCTCAAAGCGTTGCTGGATATCGCTAGCGACGGTTTGAAATTCCGCGGCGTCGGCATATTGGCTGACAATCGTACGAGCACGTTCAACGTTGGACTGAAGGACAATGGCATCGGTAATGGTTTCTGAATCCTTGCTCAAGCTTTTCAATTCATCCAAGCTTTTCCGCCGGGACTCGCCAAATCCTTTGTTGAGGGTGGACTGCAACTGTGAAAGGCGGAAATCGCGTGGATAGGTGGATAACCCTTGCTCAACGCAGGACAGGGCCGCTTTCAGGTCACCTGCTGCCTGAGCTTGCCTGGCCTGGGAGATGCACCGATCTACGAATTCATCCCGCCTGCGGTCTGAAGCCAAGGTACGCAAGCTTTTGGCCTGGCTGTTGGATGGATCCAATTGGATGGCCTGTTGAATGAGAGGCTCGGCAGATCGCCAATCTGAGTCCAGCCCAGCGCGCGCCTGTTCAACCAGGGTATTGACCAGGATGGCACGAATGACCGTGTTTTGTTCGTCAAGCTGGTGTGCCCGCCGCAGAATTTCCAATCCTTCCTCGACACGCTTTTGCGCGCATAATTGCTGCCCATCCTCCAGCAGTTGTTGGGCTTCAGCAGCCCGTTCCACCCCCTGACGCACCAGCTTTTCCACTTCTACCAATTCCACATCCAACGGAAACTCGGCTCGCGCCTGCTGCAACAACTCACTGGCACGGGCGTAATCTCCGGATGCCATGTGTTGATCAATCTGCTCTACCGACCGGACTTTTGCAGCCGAACGTGCCTGCTGGTCGCGGCGCTTAACGATCCGCTCCATCTCAAACTCCAGCCCCGGATAGGGGCTATAGATGGTTTTCAAAATCTCCCATTGTGCCAAAGCCTCGTTAAATTGATTCTGCTCTTCATAAGCGCGCGCTTTGGCAACAATGGAATTGACCAGGTCACGCTTATCTCTCATAAGGCGCAGCGCCGGTTCGAAATACTCCCCTGGATAGCGTTCAACAGCCTCTTTGAGAATATTGACTCGGCGATCCAGGTCAGGCTCCGCATCTACACGCCTGTTTATTTCAGCGATCTGCGCCGACAGCTCTTGCCTTTGCTGTTCCTCGATATCAAATTTCAAGGCTTGGAAGAGGGCATGCGCCGGGTACTTTGTGAGGTATTGGTTACAGACAACCAAGGCCTCAGCATAATTCCGCTCCGTCAAATGGCGGCGCGCTTCGGAATAGGAATTCTTGATGCTATCGTGCTCTGAGCGGACTTGATTATAGAAGTTCTGGTAATTCGTTCCACTCTCATGAACTGAAACATCCGGGGCGCGCCGGTCCAGTTCCAGAACGTGTTGGAGTTTGCTCAACGCACCAGTAATATCTCCATTCTCATAAACTCGTAATGCCGAATGGTAGAGTTCCTGTTTTTCCTGGCGTATTTTCCGGTATTCTTGTTCCTTGCGTCCGACCTCTGAGAGCAACTGCAGTGCCTGAGTTTCGCTGGGGCGAAGCTTCAAAACATTTTGCAGAGCTTCACGGGCGTGTGCAAAATCGTAGTTGTCGATGTGCTGACGGGCTAATCGGAACCAATCATCGATTTTGTCTTCCGTGCGCCTGTCCTCGATATTTTTTTTCAGCGACAGCGCTTCCGCATTTGAAGGATCCATTTGCAAAACTTCCTGAAGCTTCTGCAAGGCTAGCGGGTATTCCTGTTCCTCAACACGCGTCCGAGCGCTTTGCAGGAGTTGAAGAATCGTCTTCTGGCGCGTGACTTGATGGATCTGCCGATGCAGTATTGATATCGCCGGATCCATGTGTCCTTCCGCCTCCAACTCGCTCAGGATTTCTTCGGCAAATTGATAATCAGATTGTTCGAAGGCTCTAGCCGCACGTTGAATTCTGGGTTGAATGCGACTCAAGTCAAAAATCTCAATGGCTTCATTTCGAAAAGCCTTTTGCAGGATGTCAGAAAATTCACGAGCCGAGGAGAAACGATGCCAAGGTTGCTTTGCCAACGATTTGTGAATCACACGACTAATTACCTGGCTCACCGCCGGGTTGAAGTCGGAAATAGGCGGTGGAATGTGATGAAGAATAGCTTCGACCATTTCGCTCTGCGTCCGGCCTTGAAAAGGCCGTCGCAATGAAAAGGACTCATAGGCCACAATACCAAGCGAGAAAATATCAGACAGCGCCGACAAGGGCTTCATTTCAATCTGTTCTGGAGCCATATAGGCCAGAGTTCCTTTAAGGCCCATGGTAGTTCGGGTATCCAGGATGTGCGCGACGCCGAAATCAATGATCTTCACTGAATCATCTTCCATTACGAAAATATTACTTGGCTTCAGATCTCGATGAACCAATCCTCGCTCATGTGCGGCTTGCAATCCCCGGCAAGTTTGAGAGATGATCTCGACCACGCGTTCAGCGGTCAGTCGCTGGCTGGATTCCTTAATCAGAGTTTCTAGCGTGACCCCTGGAAGCAACGGCATGACAAAATAAGGTTTCTTGGCGCCATCTTCTTCGAACTCCCCTAAATCAAAAATCTCAATGATGTTGGGGTGAGCCATGGAAGCCAAAACGCCGCATTCCTTGTAAAACGTATCGAGTGCCGTGGGATCCGGGGCATCGCGAATCGTTTTGAGCGCCACATCCCTTTTGATCACGGTATCGAAGGCTTTGTACACGATTCCCATGCCACCCTGACCCAATGTGTCTTTGATCTCATAGCGACTTTTCAACTTTGCATAAACAGGCATAAATCCCCTCGAAATGGCGTTTACCTCGACGCGAGCGGTCGTAGAATAACGGGCGAGGCACCCGACCGGTAAAGTCAGACCTGAAAGGTCTTACTGCTCGCGGCTTTTCGTGCTGGCTTTCAACTTGTAAGCTTATCGGGAATCGAGTGTCATTCCGGACTTGGGGTCAAGTTCAAACCTGTGACCCTCGCATGGTAAGAACCCACTCTGGTCCGGCAAATGAACACGTTGAGCGAAATTTTGGAGCCTTCAGTGAGTTTTGTCAACTGGATTTCAGTATCATGATTTTCAAATGTCTAGAATCCTGATTGCAGGTTGTGGCTATGTTGGCATCGCTCTCGGAGAGCGTCTAATCGAAGAGGGCCATACTGTCTGGAGTCTGCGACGACAAACGAGTTTGCTCCCACAGGCCATCAGGCCTTTGGCTGCCGATCTCACCAGCGCGGAGAGCTTGAAGTGCCTCCCACAACAACTTGATTTCATTTTCTACACAGCAGCGGCAGAAAGCTCGACTGACGAGGCTTATCGCTCCGCATATGTAACAGGGTTCAGAAACCTGATTTGCGCGTTGCGCGCGCAAAACCAGAATCCCAAGCGGCTCATTTTCACTTCAAGCACAGCTGTTTACGCTCAGTCTGCAGGAGAATGGGTTGATGAGAACTCCCCAACGGCTCCGGAACATTTTTCCGGTCGAAGGCTCCTGGAAGCAGAACAGGTGCTGCTCGGAGGGCCATTCCCCGGAATCATATTGAGACTAGGTGGGATTTACGGCCCAACTCGAACACGCGTGGTAGGTCTAGTCCGTCACGGAGAGGCCGTCTGTAAAGGAGAAACTCATTTTGCCAACCGAATTCATCGAGATGATTGTGTAGGGATACTCCGTCACCTGATGATTCTAGATCATCCCATGCAGGTTTATTTAGGAGTCGATTGCGAACCGGCAGAACTTTGCGAAGTGTATCGCTGGATAGCCGCCCGGCTGGGAAGTCCTCCTCCTCGAGTGGATTCGGCCTCGAGCATCACGCAACGTAAGCGCCGCAGCAACAAACGTTGCCTAAATGCCCGCCTATTAGCCTCAGGCTATGATTTTAAGTTTCCTACTTTTCGCGAAGGTTACGGTGCAATCCTGGAAAAAGGCTCTCAAGAGTCCTGCATATAGACTCTGCTCCCGGAAAACTTACAGACGAATCGAAGATCAACCGAAAATGATAAATATGAGATTGAACGCATTTTGGAAAATAGTTAGGTTAGGCTCATTTTACCTGCCATTGGCTCTCCCGCTATGGGCGGATTCTCCCGAGGCGCAGGTGCTTACTGGAATTGATGTTCTTGAGGCCGAGAATTTTTCCCGATTGCAAGGGCTGCGGGTCGCGCTTATCACTAATCAAACGGGCTTGAACCGCAAAGGCAAATCTACCGTCAACCTGCTACTTGAGTCTCCAAATGTCCGACTGGTCAAGCTCTTCAGTCCTGAGCATGGACTGTTTGGAAACGTGGACCGCAAAGTAGATTCCTTCATGGACGAACGCACCGGCCTGATGGTCCAGAGTCTTTACGGACAAACCCGTCGCCCCACACAGGAGATGTTGGAAGGGGTGGATATTTTGATTTTTGATATTCAGGACATTGGGGCCCGATTCTACACCTACATTTCCACAATGGGCTATGCCATGGAAGAGGCAGCCAAAGCAGGAATCCGATTCATGGTGTTGGACCGGCCCAATCCGATTAACGGCCTTGTAGTGGAAGGACCCATCCTGGAAGGCCAAAGATTAAGCTTTACTGGCTACTTTTCTTTGCCCGTGAGACATGGATTGACCGTGGGAGAACTGGCACAACTCTTTAACCAGGAAAATCATCTCGGACCGAATTTGGAAGTGGTCAAGATGGAGGGCTGGAAACGGTCGCTGTGGTTTGATGAAACGGAGCTAAGCTGGGTGAATCCGTCCCCTAACATTCGCAACCTGCACCAGGCCACTCTTTATACCGCAGTCGGCCTGCTGGAATCCACCAACCTCTCGGTAGGACGGGGAACCGAAAATCCGTTTGAATTGTTTGGTGCTCCCTGGATAAACGCGGCGCGTCTGTCTCGCGCTTTGAATGCCCGCAAGATATCGGGATTGCGAATATCCCAAGCCCATTTCACGCCGGAATCCGACCGCTACAAAGGAAAGCGCTGCCATGGGGTTCAGCTCCGTGTGACCGACCGTGACCGTTTTCGGACGGTTTCGTGTGGTCTGGAAATCGCCAGAACTTTAGCACGACTCTATCCGAAGAAGTTCCATTCAGAAAAGCTGATCGACATGATAGGCTCGGAAGCTGTAGTCAAAGGAATCCAGAGAGGGTTATCTGTCCAGGATGTGATGAAAATGGATGAACAGCCTCATAAGGAATTCATGAAGCTGCGAGAAATGTACCTGATCTATCCTTAGGCCTGAAGCCGTACAAAAGATTTCACCTGGATGTACCGGTTGAATTTTCTTTTGGCTCATACTACGTGTCTCCTTAATGGTAGTCAACAATCTCAACACTATCGGCATCGCCTGCCCGCCAGTCAAAGCAGATGCGCCGCTGGTCGTTGACCCGAATGCTGTACTGACCTTCACGTTCACCGTGCAGCCGTTCGAGCTGATTGCCTGGGGGAACACGCAAGTCATTGAGTGTGACAGCACGGTTCAACATCCTCAGTTTTCGAAAATGGCGCTTTGACCGTCTCTTCGAGAGACCCTCACAAAACCGACTTTAAAGTCTTTGCCAACTTCTCGGCTGCTACCTTGTTCCCCTCCAGATTGAGATGGACTTTGTCGGTCGTGTGCTTGCCAGGAACAATCCAGCCACTGGTATCGATAAACCGAATCCTTGGATCCGCCAGACGGGCAACCGTGGTCTCAATTACAGCCGCGTGAGCACCGTTAAAAGGCCGCATGCATAGAATCCAAGCAGCTGGATAAGTTTTTCTAATCTTATCTACATAAGCTTTGTAAAGCGCGGCAAACAGTTCACTCGAAGTGCGACCCCCGTCGTTGGTCCCCATATTAATCACAACTGCATCCGGTTCCCGCGTCTTGTCAATAGGTGCCCCCTCATAAATATAGGGAAAACTTTCGATGCCGGGAGGAACCCCGCCATTGGCATTAATGCTCAAGCCGTGGCGTCCAAAGCCGACGGTGCGAGGTTCAGCACCCACCAGCAACGCACTTTGATAAGCCCAGCATCGGCGTCCATCACTGTACTGGGGCCAGTTGTCACGGGTCCAGGTCCCCCGGTCGGGGGTTCCAAGAACCAGGACACCTTCCGTAATACTGTCTCCCAAGTACTCCACCAGCTTTGCCGGACGCTGAGGGGCATCCAGCAATCTGCCATCAACCTCAGGAGTCACTCCACGAAAAACCACAGAATTCACCAAGGGCGAATCCCAGCGATTTTCCCATTCGCGAAATCCTTTGACGACCAACCGCACCGTGTGAGAACCCAATCCAAGTGGGGTTTTTGACAAACGGAACTCCTCTGCTGGCGACACACCCGTCCATTCTTGGTCATCCACCTGGAGCCAGAGACTTGGAAATTGTTGGGAGTATTG
>JBGOVH010000228.1:0-5233 GCA_041478005.1 Terriglobia bacterium
AGAGGATTCCTAAATCAGCCCAGGGATGCGGCGAAGCCGCTACCCTGGGACGGCAATAAATGAGCTTTGAAGCAGGACTACTGTCCCCAATACTTAGAAGGAGGATAACTTATCCGGAATTCGAAAAGTTGTTTCTGATTTAATTTCGGAAGCCAAGGATTCCCTTGGCTCATTCTTTGTGAAACTTTACCCCTGTGGTCCTCAAGAACCAGGGGTGGCTTTCGCCGCAGCTTTTGGTACAACCCCGAGTTGCTGCAGGATAGTCAACGCATCATAGTATTGATAGAACTCCTTGATCTTTTCGTTCTCTATGATGATCACCTGAGCGCCCGGTGCATTCCAAGTCCTTCCAGAGGGGGGAAAGGAGCCATCCGGCGTCTGGAGCGGCCCGGTCTGGGTTCCGGTCCAGGTCAGTTGAAATACTACGGTGTTGCCGCTGACCAGGGAGTTCGTGATGGTCCCCTTGCTGTCCGGACCCGCTTTCTTCCAGCCCTGATAATTCTCCACCAGTTTGTCCGCCCCCTGCAGGCGACGCTGGCCCCCAATATCGTGGTAGATGACATCGGCTGCCAACGACGCTTTAAGACGTTTCCAATCTCCAGCGTTATACGCCTCCACATTTTCTCGTGCCAAGGTGACGATGCTTGATTCGACCATTGCTCTTCTCCTTTCTTTGATGAAATAGTTCACATCGTAACACAATCCGGAATTCTCTGCTTTGGCCGGCCTGATATTGCAGCTGGAGCGAGTGTGCGGACAACGTGTTAAAGTAGTTCTCCGCCGGTTCCAATTTGTACTCGCAGTTCCAATCCTGTGGGAAGCTCGACTTGCGATTCTTCATGCTCCGTCATCCAAAACGGCTCAAGATGCGGTGGAGGTCAAGACCCTTGTGACAGCAGCCCTGTCTTTCCAATCTTGGCATGGGTATTGCTAAGAGAACCTTCGGAACACCAGAAACAATCGAGAATGGAATTGGGAGGAAGTTTGCAATGAGAAGATTATTGAAAGCACTGACCCTTTGTGGCCTGTTGGTGGGTCTTGGTTGCCAGAACACGCCACCGGTCACGACAGAACCAGAGAAAGTCGAAGCCATGTCGGAACCTGCTTCGAAGACCTCAGTAGCTGAGCCGGTCCGCAAACAACGAACTATGGCGAGGTCCACACCTTCGACCGTAGCGGCTGAGCCGAGGGAATCCAGACATCTCTCGCCTGTTTCAACGAGATACACCCTTCCGGCAGAAACTGAAATTTCCGTGCGTCTCATCGACAGTATCAGCACGGAAACCAATAAAGCTGGGGACACCTTCCTCGCCAGCTTGGCGCAACCTTTGACGATGAATGGTGTGACCCTGTTTGCCAAAGACACGTCCGTTAGTGGCAAAATCCTCAATTTAGAGGAACCGGGACGGATCAGCGGTGTTGCATCGATATCGCTCCAACTCACAGATATCCAGCCGAAAAATGGCAGTTCTGTTCCCTTGGCAACACAACCGTTCAGTGAAACTGCAAAGACCGAGAAGAAGAAGGACGCGGCCATCATTGGCGGGGGCACGGCCATCGGCACGGCCATCGGCGCAATTGCAGGCGGAAAGAAAGGCGCTGCAATTGGTGCCATTGCAGGGGGAGGTGGCAGTACTGGTTATGTCCTGGCAACCAAGGGTAAGCAGTTGAAATATCCTTCTGAGACGTTGATGACGTTCAAGCTCGCAGTACCCTTAACCTTAACGCGCTGAGGATACGGTTGGCTCCGAAGTCAGACCGCATAAGCTACAAACAATACCTGTTCTTTGTGGCAAACACCCGAGTTCCGGGGACTCAAACTCTTCGTACTTCGAGTCCCCGTGTTTTTTCCGTCTCTTACCTTTTCGCATGTTCCTACAGATCCACAGATCAAAACCAAGCAGCTAGCTCTTTGCTTGTCCGGCAGCAGCGAGAGGCGGTTGAGGGATCCGTCGAGGTTCCCGTGGTCTCCTACTCGCGCCATCGTTGTTCTTACGCACTCTTTTCTTCGGCTACGGGGTGCGAAAATGGAGGGGGTCTCTGAGGTTTTGTAACTCCCGATAATAGTACAGTGGGGTGGGTCGTTTTTTCTTGAACCTTAGTTTTTCTAGGAACTTGATTTCCTCCTCAGTGGCATCGCTGCTGAGGGAATCATCTTCAAGGAACTTTACGAGTCCCGGCTCTGGGTCTAAAGCGGGTTCGGGGTCCATTTCAACAAACTCAAATTTCTTAGGGCGCCCTGGGGCCACTCTCCGGTTTAAGAGAATTTCCACACCAAAAGTCGCAAGTTCGATGTCCCAGGATTCGATCAGCGGATCCAAAAAGGACACACAGTTTTCAATCGACACGTCGAAGATATCCGCGTCCAGGAACTCGAGAATGGCGACCCGCATCTCTTCATAGCTTCGGTTGCTGAGTCTGCCGACCAGGTGGAGCCAGTTTTCGCTTTCTAATTCTTCTTTGGCAACTCTCTTTGCCACGTCTAAGAGTTTCTGGGTGACCAAGCGTTCGAGTTCGCCGAAGGGATGCCTCTCAAAAATCGCCCGTATTTGGTTCTGTTTGTCCGGTTTGCATTTGCGAAGAACCAACTCTCGAACTTCCTGAAACAACGGCGGGGGCGGGTCTACCAATTTTCTTTTTGATTCTTCCTGGCGCTGCAGGTTAGCCAGCTTCGTCAACTCACCATTTGGAAACTTCAAAAATGCTCCCATCTTGTCGTAAATATCTGTGCGATTAGGGGCTGGGGGGGCTTTTTTTCGAGTCAGCAATTGCGAAATGTAGGACTCCGTAACTTGGGCTGCACCCGCGAGATCTCGCTGCCCAAGGCCCAATTCTTCCAGCCGGTGCTTAATCACCAAAGAAACATCCACAGGACTCCTCCGCCGCTTAACTCATTCCGGTTAATCTGTTCATATATTCTCACATTTCACTTGACAAGTAAAGTGAATTAACCTAATATGATTATTTAAGTGACCTCTTCCCAGTCACTTTCCAGGTTATCTGAACTAAGTTGGGTTATCTGAAGTCGCATTCCTTTAGATGACAACCGAGGAGGTTGCTATGTTTGCTCGAACTGTTAACTTGCTTCTGAAACCCAATAGCGTTGGGGAGTTTACCCAGACAATCGAGAAAGAAATCATTCCCTTGCTTCGAAAACAGAAAGGGTTCCAAGACGAGATTACTTTCGTCGTCCCAGGCGGAGCCGAGGCAGTAGGAATCAGTTTGTGGGATCAGAAAGACGATGCGGAAGCCTATAACCGCGGGTCCTATAAAGAAGTGCTGAAAGCCTTGGCAAAAGTGGTTGAGGGAACTCCTCGGGTTCAAACCTATGAAGTTTCCAACTCGACCTTCCACAAGATCCCCGCTCGCGTCGCAGCCTGAAGCGAACAGGTTGAAGAGGCAACCGACACTCTCTTGCCATCGATAACAAATCGGGCCCCCGGAAGCGAGTCACTCTGTAAGGCTGTAAGGCCGGCGGTTCCTGAGTGCCACGGCAAACACATGGTAGAAGGCTTGAGCGGCTGGAGATTGTGCAACAATCTCGAAGGACACGGACTGGATTGAGGAATTCGCAAGAGGGGGAGGTAACTGTGCGGCGACAAATCTCGTACTTGCTCTTCATCTATCTGGTCGCCGAAGTCTCCTGCTCATCGGCTCATGCTGGGAGCCTAGTCCCACCCGTGGAAGCCATCATTGCCCGCATGGCGCAGGCCCGGGCTGAAAACCGGGTTCGGTTTCGACCTTACGTCGTTACGCGCGACTACAAGTTGTTTGGCAAAGAAAGACAAAATGTCAAGTCGCAGGTGATTGCCGAAGTAACGTTCGTTCCCCCGGACTCAAAAAAGTACGCCATCCAGCAGAGCAAAGGCACCAGACTTGGAGAAAGAATCGTTCGCCGAATGCTGGAGAGCGAAGCGGAAATTGCGAGGGATTACAGCTCAACCGACATCTCGCCGGACAATTATGATTTGCGCTTCATCCGAGAGGAAGAGGTGAGGGGTCAACGCTGCTATATGCTTGAGTTGCTTCCCAAGCGCAACGACAAGAATCTGGTCCGCGGAAACATCTGGGTTGATGCCAGCACCTACTTGCTTCACCGCACTGAAGGTCAGCCTGCGAATAGACCCTCATGGTGGCTGCGGGACGTTCGCATGGTTTTTCTCTACGGCGATGTCGGCGGAATGTGGCTGCAGACGGCTTCGGAAGCCACAGCCACTGTCCGGATACTCGGCCAACACACGATAATTTCGCAAGACGTGAAATATAGCATGGGCGGACTCATTGCCGCCGGGCCCAAACAAGCTTTCAAAGTAAACATCCCACAGGTCCCTTCGACACCGCGTGATCCCAGTTCAGCAAAGTGATTGGGTGCAGGTTGAAGTGGACAGGTCTTTAAAGAAGCGCGCTCCTGTCCGGGAGCGGCTCAACCCCAAAGTGAAAGGAGATCACGGCAATGAAGATCAGACCGCTGCATGATCGCATTCTGCTCAAACGGATCGAAGAAAAGGAAAGCATGGAAGGCGGAATCATCATTCCCGACACCGCCAAAGAGAAGCCCCAGGAAGGATTAGTGGTGGCTGTCGGCAATGGCAAAATTCTGGAAAATGGAACCAAAATCAGATTGGAAGTCAAAGAGGGCGATCGCGTTCTCTTCGGGAAGTATTCCGGAACGGATATCAAGGTTGACGGTGAAGAATACCTGATCGTCCGCGAAGACGATGTCTTGGGAATTCTGGCGCAGTCCGCCAAATCAAAAGCTTCCAAGTAGTTTTCCATCATGTGAAAGTAACTCGCTCATTTATTCAGGAGGTTTAAATGGCAAAACAAATTATTCAGGGGGCACAGTCCCGGCAGGCCATCCTCAGGGGCATCAATCAATTGGCAGATGCCGTGAAGATTACCCTGGGACCCAAGGGCCGGAATGTAATTATCGACAAGAAGTTTGGTTCTCCCACCATCACGAAAGACGGCGTGACGGTGGCAAAGGAAATTGAATTAAAGGACCCACTGGAAAACATGGGAGCTCAGATGTTGCGAGAGGTGGCTTCCAAGACCAGTGATGTCGCCGGCGATGGCACCACCACAGCCACAGTCCTGGCCCAGGCCATTTTCCGGGAAGGCGTCAAAACTGTTGCCGCCGGCGCCAACCCGATGGCATTGAAGCGCGGGATCGACCGTTCTGTTGAGCTGATCGTGGAAGAGATCAAGAAGCTCGCCAAGCCGGTTAAGGGAG
>JBGOVH010000130.1:0-6757 GCA_041478005.1 Terriglobia bacterium
ATTGCCAGACCCCGTCAAAGTTCAGTCACTGATTGAACTGCGATTTGGACTTTGCTAAAGCGCGGTGACTACTGACCTGCCACCGCGCCTTCAGTAGCCGACTGTCAGGGAGGATGGAGAACCTTGATTGGGCCTTGAAACTGCCAGAAGAATAGCTGGAGGCGCCAGGTAGAGGACATAGCAAACCGAAGAAAACATCAAAAGGCCGCTGACGCATCAGATCACGGATCATCAGTTATTCCTGTACTTTGCTTCTGCCGGAAACAGCTCTCGGGCTTTTCTTTTCTCTTGCCCCGCCATATCTATCTCGCCAAGTGCCTGCATGATCTTGCCTAACTGAAAGTGATATTCCGCGTTGTAAGGATCCAAGCGCGTTCCTTTCTGATATGCCAACTTTAGATCAAGCAGCGCAGTTTTTCCCAAAGAACCTCTTTCTGATGCAATCTGAAGCTTTAATTTAGACTGAAGAACAAGCGCTGGGGCGTTGTGTTGATCGAGTGCAACTGCCTTATCAATCCACCCCATTGCCTTTTTGAATTGATTAGCCTGCGTGAAATCCATTGCCAATGAAAAAAATGTCTCGGCTAGATAAAACCTCAATGCGAAGATACTGACGATGGAAAAAACAAACAAGAATGTTACATTCAAGATCATGACGTGACGCTTTGGTATACAGGGCGACATAATCAAACTCGCATGAGGGTCATCGCTCTGCGGCTGCTCCCTCACCCCCAGCCCCTCTCCCTTTGGGAGAGGGTGGCCGAAGGCCGGGTGGAAAGAGTCTTGGTTCCCATTCAAAGATTTTAAGGGCCTGAACAGCATTGAAAAAATGAAGACACCCAATGCACCCAGACTGGGAAAGTAAAAGTTTATGTCAAGCAGATTATGGATGAACCAGGCGGAAATGGAGGACAGCAGACAAGTCTGGAGAAGCTTTTGAAGGGCATCATCTGTTCGAGAACCTGCCATCCATTTTTTCCAGGTCTTTCGACAACGGAACACTAGAAAAGCCAGCAACGCCGCAAAACAAATTCCGCATTCCGAAAGGAGCTGCAGGATTGTGTTGTGTGCGTACTGTGTAACTCGGTCAGAGTGAATTTGGTAGACAGGAAAGATGCTGCCATAATTGCCCAATCCAACCCCGCCCCACAGAAAATCACGAAAGATCAAGAGCGCTGTCCTGTAGTTCACTAACCGAAGAGCGATGGGATTTCCAGAAGCCTCTAAGTTCAATAGGCCGAAACCTCTTTTTTGTGCGATCCAAATCATCCAGAAAATCAATACGGACAAAAAAACTATGAGACCTGACAAGATAAACCTCATTGGAAGTTTCTTGCCCTTGAAAAGCAGTAATACCAGAACCAAAGTGGATCCCAAAAAACAGACCCATCCCCCAAACGATTGAGTCAGAGCCAGGACCAAAAAGGACAGAACCATTTGAAACAGCAGAACTAGTTTCACCCAGGAACTCCTCAAAAGGCGCACAATGGACGGACTGGAACCCACTGGGTCCAGTTCCTTACGCCCGAAGGCAACGATCCCCAGGAAAAACTGCAGAGGAAGTACCGTGCTGAGAAATCCAGCCAGCGTATTAGGCAAGGCAAAGTGAGCAAAGACCCTCTGCGTACCCACTCGAGTTAGAAGTGCTTCTCTGAAATCCGCATCCACATCCTTGCTTTGCATAAGGATTTCTTTGAGATCGGAAAAGCCGAAGAAGTACTGATAAATGCAATAAAGGTTGATCAAGAATGCAACACTGCAAATGAAGGCTAGAGAAGTGACGATCGAGTGCTTTTCTAACTTTAAGAATCTTAAGGTTAGAAACAAGCAAGCGTAGGAAAAAAATAGCCAAAAAACACCCTGGCTACGGAAGCCGTTGATGGTTCCCAAGAAGGAAGGAATCAAGACAAGCAGGGGTAAAAAAGCCATTGCGACTATCTTTCCCGTGGTAACGGAAATCCCGATTCGAATTTCATTCAACCATGAGGCCAAGAAAGTGAGGAAGGAAACGAAAGTCAGCAAGAACTTTGACTGAGAGAAGACTTCTCCAGGATAGAGCAGGTTGGCAGCGAGGGAGAGTAAGATCAGAGCGAATACCCAGGGCTGATGGCGTATAGCAGGTTGATTGGCAGATTCTGAATGCACAAACATGAGGGTCGATGTTGGATTTGATAGTGCCGAACCCAATGGAGCGGGGCTTACAATGATCGTTCTGCCTGCTTGAGGACCAGTTTCTGACGGGCCTCTGCCATATCGGTATCGATTTGCTTCCTGAGTTCACTGCCTGGCTCAGTTCGCTTGCTTGCTTCCTCGTATGCATCAAGGGCCTCTGAAAAACTTTCTCTGGCCGCTAGGCAGAGACCCAATTTGAAATAACCGTCCGGTGCTTCTGGGAACTTCCGGATCATGTCTTGAGCGTATTCCATTGCGACGTCGGGCTTTCCCGTCTTGAGATAAAGCACGACAATATTGTTTAACGCATGGATGTTGTGCGGGTTCACATAGGTGGCCCTAAAGAAGAAGAACAAAGCCCTTCGCACATCACCTTTCCGAATCATCAATGTTCCGAGATTATTGATCGCTACGTCATGATCCGGATGTGTATCGAGCACTCTATAGAGCTGCGCGATTGCGAGATCCACTTGCCCTTTTTCGGCATAATAATTCGCCAGACTCAGAAGTGCCAGGTGATAGTCCTTGTGACAGCCCAGGGAAAGGCGAAATTCCAAGCCGGCCCGGTTGAATTGCTTGTGATCGTAACACCATAAACCCAAATTGTGATGGGCCACTTCATTGTAGAAGTCCTTATTGAGGACATTGGTCCAGAGGTTGTAAGAGTTTCGCCAAACTTTGGTTCCCTCAATTGTGTAGACCATTAAGATTAGCAGCCAACAACCCACCAATCCCAAAATGGTCCCCCTGGCCAGTTTCCAAGGTCTCAACCCCTTGACAATACGGAGAACCAAAGTCGACAGGATCACCCAAACTCCGATTTCTGAAATATAAAGGTATCGATCAGCCATCATTACCGGCAGGGGGATCAGATTCATGACGGGGATGAGAAAGAAAACGAAGAAGGTCAACCAGAAGAATAGGTTCTTGGACTTGGCGAGGAATAGACCAGAAGCAGTCAAAAAGATAAGGAGTGGGATCCAATAGTGGACGTTTCCAAACGAAGGTGCAGTCCGCGGGATATAGAGAGCACTGAGGTTGACTGGCCAAAGTATCAAGCTCAGATACTCCTTAAATAGATGCCCACTGCCAAACAAGCTGAGAAGCGGTCCCCCCTCATGGTAAGAATGCAGAGCCGTGGCCTTTCCGGCTGCATGTATCGACATGAACGTCAGTATTTCTGCAAAAACAATGTACGGGAGCTTGTCAAAGAGGCGCAAATTCCTGATTCCTTCAACACGCTCCTGCCCGCGTTTGACATTGTTGTAGCAATAATCGTAAGCGAGAAAGACCATTGGCGCCACCAGGGTACTGGCCTTTGAGATGATCGATAACAGGAAGAAGAGAATCGAACTCAAGTAGTACACTCTGGACTGAACTTCTCGATAGCAAATGTAGCTGTGGAATGAGAGCAGGAAGAAGAACGCAGCCAACAGATTCTTTCTTTCTGAAATCCAGCTCACCGATTCGACGTTGATCGGATGAATTGCAAAAAGCAAGGTCGAAGCAATGATCACGCCCCGCGTCAGGTTAAATCGACGCAGCAGAAAATAGAGAACCAGTGTGCACGCCAGATGGAGCAAGAGGTTATGCAGTTGATAGCCTAAGGGATTTAACTTCCAGAAATGGTAGTCCAGGGCATAGGAGATTAAAGTCAATGGGGCGTAGTTGGCAAAATAGGGAGCCGCGATCATTCGATTCAGATTTTGAAAGGAGAACGACCGGATCAGCGAGTTGGTGACAACATACTCGGGATCGTCCCAGTTGGTAAACTCTTTGGGGAAGGAATTAAGATATAGTACGAATGTGACACCAAGGATTGCGAAAAGAATCCAAAAGTCCTTGTGGAAGGCCGCCTTTCTCTTGATGGTTTCAAGACTCATTTCATTGGCGCTTCGACCTTCTGTGCCACCACCCTCAGTACTCCTCCTTGCCCCATCAGGGTTTCCAGCAAAGAGAAAAGGAACGCGGGGACTAGGAGCAGCCCAGCCAGGCCAAAATGAAAAAGTTTTGCAGGAAGCGGCAAGGAGATTTCCCTCTTTAGTAATTGATAAAGCCGGTCCCTTGAAGTCATCAAGTTTAAAAAACTTTGCAATGCTCCATAAGGACATTGTTCTAAGGAGAAGCTCATCTCTTGAGTCACCTTGAAGCCCGCCCTGCAAAGAATTTGCGCCAAACCTTGTTTGCTGAAATGATACAAATGGCGGTTCAGATCCAGATGAAACCAATGTTTTCCCGTCAGTCTCGACTGCCAGCTCGAAAAATTAGGAACTTCCAGAATCAGTTTGCCTCCAGGTTTCAGGATCCTATGCACCGCGGCCAGCGTTGCCGCCGGATTCTCCATATGCTCGAAAACGTGCCAGAGGGTGACGAGATCAAAAGAATTTTCCGGAAATCCACACTCATCCAGGGGTTTAGTGTAAAGTTTAATACCCACGGTTTTGTAGGCCCGAGCCGCCGCCATTTCAGACCTTTCCGTGCCATGGCACTCGTAGCCCAATTCAGAAAGAGCCTTCAGCAACAACCCCCTCCCGCAGCCGACTTCCAGTATTCTTGAGTGCGGCGGCGTCAGCCTGCTAATCCATTGAGCCCGCGAGTACGTGACCCAATTGACGATTCTTTCAAGGGTAGAAATGAATTTGACGTTTTCCGGACCATAGTAGGTGGAGGAATAATGATTATCCAATTCGGAGGCGGCAGGGCAGGGATGTGTCCAGGCAGTTCCACAATCCTGGCATGTAATAAGTTCTACGTTGTCTGAGGCTGTGGGGGCGACTGAAAACTTTGAGGAGCTGCAAGAGAGGCAGGTTTCAGCAGGCATGCAGATCAATTGAATTGCTTGTACTTGACAATGCCCCATTTGAAAAGCAGATATTTTGCAATCGTTCTAAGAATGGAGAAACCATAGACGACACCCGCCTTGAAGCTGACCGAAGAGGAATCAAAGGAGTATCGGGTAGAGACCGGGATTTCACAAAACCTCATTTTCTTGATCACGAATTGCACAAGGATCTCGTTATCAAAGACGAAATTCTCTGAGTTTGCCTCGAAGTTAACGCTCTCCAGGGCATGGCGGTCATAGGCACGATAGCCCGTGTGGAACTCGGAGAATGCAGTTCCGAGAACCATATTCTCCAACCCCGTAAGGAATTTGTTGGCAATAAATTTGTAAAGTGGCATGCCCCCCTTGAGGGGGTCACCCAGCATTCTTGACGCCAGTACCACATCAGCTTCACCCCGCAGAATGGGCTGCACAATATCCTTTGCAATGGTAGGGTCGTACTGATAGTCGGGATGCAACATGACGACGATGTCAGCTCCCTGCTCCAGAGCCTTGGAGTAACAGGTTTTTTGATTCCCGCCATAGCCGCGGTTTTTCCGATGGCGAATACCTGTGATGTTGAGCTTGGAAGCAACTTCCAGAGTATTATCCGAACTGGCATCATCCACCAGAATGATCTGGTCATAGCTCCCTTCAGGCAAGGCATAGTACGTTTTCTCCAGAGTCATCGCCGCATTGTAGGCCGGCATCACAATAATGATATGTGGTTTCTTCTTTGGAGGAGCTTGATCATCGAGGGTTGAGGACTCTGAAGTCATCACTGGCTTAGTGGGCGGTTCTTTAGTGTCTATCATAACTCATTATCCATCTGAGTGGGGTTTATTGACCTTTGGCAGTTTGACCTGCAAGGGGAGCCTCGCACGAGGGTCGCACCAGATCCGTATAAAGCCTCGCATAATCTTCCACCATCCTATCGGCTGAAAATTCAGCGGCCATCGCCTGGCCTGCCTTTCCCAGCCTCTGTCGAAGTTCCTCGTCCCGGAGAAGATGAATGACCCAACGAGCCATGGCGTCTGTGTCTGTGGGAGCCACCAAAAAACCATTCTTGCCGTGTTGAACAACCTCCGCAATCCCATCCACGTTACTGGCGACAACAGGTGTACCAGTGAGCATGGTTTCCACAAGAACCCTGGGTAAACCTTCCCATAGTGAAGTGAGAAGAAATACGTCGAACACCTGCAGCAGCTCTGGGATATCTCTTCTCCACCCGAGCAGCTTGACTTTCCCCTCGATCCCAAGCTCTCGAATTCGATTTTCAAGCTGGGGACGAAGCTCTCCGTCTCCTACCATAAGAAAGAGAGTACAGGGCAACTGATCCAAAACTTTCTTGGCTGTATCCAAGAAATAAATCAAGCCCTTGGGTGGCGTGAACGAGGCCACAATGCCCACTATCATATCGGAAGGGGAGAGTCCTAACTCCATTTTTTTTTGGGTTTTATCCAGCTTCTGGTTCCGAAATGGGGAAAAATCCACCCCGGATCGAATCAACTCACATTGCGGTTGCGGAAAAATTCCGTACGCTTGACCTTTGAGCCGATTCCGATCAGAGACGACGACAAAACGCGTGGTTATCCGGGCCGTTATTCGCTCAATTCCGATGTAGACCCTTTTCTGCCAGGAGGGATGAGACTCACTGAAGCCGAACCCGTGATAGGTATGGATAATCCGGGGAACCCCGGATAGACGAGCGGCCCATCTACCCACAATCCCCGCCTTAGGTGTGTGGGTGTGGGCGATCTGCGG
>JBGOVH010000361.1:0-4052 GCA_041478005.1 Terriglobia bacterium
AAATACTCTCACGCCATCAATTGTGAAAAGCCCTAGAGACTTTCACTATTTCCCCAAGAACAGCAGGGGACTCTCTTTTTCGCGGGTCCCGTCAAACAGGAGGCACCATGAAACGCACGTTTTTTGTTTTCTGTATTCAAGCACTCTTGATCCTGGTGGGAGCGACATCAAATTCTCTGGCTCAGTCGAGCCAGACTTTCTATGTCAAGGCAAAGCTCAGCCCGGATAACGAAGTACCCGCGATTAGCGGACTAAATGCCCTTGGATCTGGGCGCGTCAAGATTACAGTGAATAAAGATTCCTCTGGCGCTATCACTTCTGGAGTTGCCACATTCGATGTAGCGTTCCAATTCCCAGGCGCCGTCACACTGGTGGGTTGTCATATTCATTCCGCGGCTGTGGGGGAAAACGGGAATGTCGTCATTAGCTCTGATCTGTCAGCCACGACATATCCAGATGGAAAGGGTTCCTTTTCCCTAACGACTCCCACACTGAACTCAACGGCCCAAATTGCTGCACTCAACGGGCTAATTACCACTCCGCATCTGTACTACCTTAACGTGCACACATCGGACAACCAGGGAGGAGCGATGCGTGGCCAACTTACGACAGAAACCCACTTTTTCAAGGGATACATGCTTCCTGGGAATCAGGTACCTCCATTGACCGATTTGAACGCCCGCGCTTCGGCATCGGTTACCTTGGATGTTACCCGAGACAGTTCCGGCAACATTACCTCTGGTGCTGTGATGTTTGACGTCAACTATCAATTCCCGCCAAATATCACCTTTGTCGGTTTGCACATCCATTCCGCAGGAACAGGAGAGAACGGCTCCGTGATTATCGATTCTGGTCTTCCTAGTTTTACCGACCCCACAGGCGTCGGCAAGATCACTCGGATCGTTTCCTTGCCAACTTCTGAGGCGATATTAAGTAATTTGAAAGCGATCATTGCCGACCCGCAAAGGTTCTACGTCAACCTGCATACGTCTGATAATCCCGCTGGAGCTGTGCGCGCGCAACTAAATGATGCCAACCAGCTGAGCAGTATTCCTTACTCGGTGGATGACGCGGCCTTCCGCTCCAACCTCGGCATTCAAAACCTGACCAATATTCCGGGGCAAGTCTTGGCCCAAGTCAGCGGGAAGGATGGTGATCTCTATGAGAAGGTCATTAGCGTTTCAGCCAGGGGTTTCGTTCAACTATTGAATGTCAATCCCTCTGTCGGAAATGAAGAGAGTGAAGGAGCCATCAAGATTCATGCTGATCAGCATGTTGAAGCCTTTGTGACCATGATTGAGAACACCACGAATTTCCCCAACGTCATTCCCCTGGCTGCCAGCGGGTACAGGCTTGCCATTGCTTCCGTGACGAACGTTGGCAGGTTTAAGTCTTCTCTGGTTGTCTTCAACGAGGGAACCGGCGCTGCAAATGTCGAGCTGACAGCGCGAGACCGAAGTGGCGCTGTGTCCGGTCAGAAGACTATCACGATCGAGGCGGGCTCCATGTTCACAGATCCGGATATCTTGACGGCGATTGGCGTGGCCAGTGGGTATGGACCGCTGGAGATCCGTTCCACCAATGGGCAGCCACTTTCAGCCATGAGCCGCGTTTACAGTGTCTCCGACAATCGTGGCAGCGTTTTCATGGGAAAAGAATTTTAGCCGAAGATGAAAGTTGCCTGAAAGCCTTTCTGGTTTTCAGTTTTGGCCAGCCTGAAACCCTGCTCCAATCCGTTCCCATTGTTATTTCGCAGCAAACGATTCGCGCTCTTCGAATCGGTTAGCAACTGCTGAATTATTCACCTCTGCCTCGTACTGACCGTTAGTCACAGATAACAATGCGCTCTTTTTCCCGCCATGTTGCGTCATAATGTGATATGAATCTAAGGAAGTTTGGGTCGCCCCTGAGGAAAGTGGAGGAATTAAAGATGAGGACTACGCAGGGACTAGATCGTCGCCAATTCATTCAAAGAAGTGCTGCCGTGGGAATTCTTATGAACACCCCAAGCCTGGCGTCTACAGCTCGGGAAAAATCTGCCAACGATCGGATTACGGTCGGGATGATCGGAGTCGGGGCACGGGCTCATGAGTTGCTACAGGCTGTTCAGGGGACCCCCGGAACAGAAATCGTGGGGGTGTGCGACGCCTACAAGGGACGCCTCGAAAGGGCTGTCGAAAGAACGAACGGCCGGGCGAAAATCTATCCGGACTATCATGAAATCCTGGCTGACAAGAGCATTGACACCGTGATCATCGCCACGCCGGATCATTGGCATAAGACGATGGCGATTGAAGCACTTCAAGCCGGCAAAGATGTCTACATTGAGAAGCCTCTCACGTACGCGGTTGAAGAGGGACTGCCGATCATTGCCGAAGTCAAGAATTCCCACCGCATTCTGCAGGTCGGCAGCCAAGGCATTAGCGAGAAAATTCAACAGAAGGCAAAAGAGATTATCCAGTCTGGAAAGTTGGGGCAGGTAACTATGATCCGGGCATCTTATAACCGCAATACCGCTAGCGGCGCCTGGATCTATCCTATTCCACCCGATGCATCTCCCCAAAGTGTCAATTGGGAAATGTTTCTTGGGCCTGCGCCAAAGCGGCCCTATGATGCTTCCCGGTTCTTCCGCTGGCGTTGCTACTGGGATTATTCAGGCGGTATTGCCACCGACCTTTTCGTCCACTTGATGACCACTATCCATTATCTTATGAACGCCAAGGCTCCTCAGACGACGATGGCCAATGGCGCCCTCTACCGGTGGAAAGAGAGTCGGGACGTGCCCGACACGCTCAACGCCATTCTGGATTATCCCGAAGGGTTCATGGTGAACCTAAGTTCGACCTTCAATAATCAAATGACGAATGAGAGTGGTTTTCAAATACTTGGAACCGAAGGGAGCTTGGTCTTGGGAGATCGCCTGACCTTCTCTCCAGAAAAGGTTCACGAAGACAACCGCTGGATCGTGGGAAGCTGGTCGAGGGCCCTCGAGGAGGCTTACTACAAAGACCCGAAGATTTTGAATGAGGAGGTTCCCTCTAGCTGGACTCCCAAAGTGACTCAATCCGTGGAAAGCTGGGAAGAGCAAGGGAGAGATGCCACTCTCACTCACATGGAAAGTTTCTTTAATTCCGTGCGTACTCGCAAGCCGCCGGTGGAGGATGCTTTAACCGGTCATCGTGCTGCAGCAGTTGCCCATCTCATCAACCTTTCTTGCAAACGAAAAAAGATTGTGGAGTGGGATTATAGTAAAGAGACGGTGAAAGGCTAAAGAACTGGAATTTCATTTCCCCAGATTCTTCTTCAAATACGCCTCATATTCCTTTTTCAGCTCCGGATCTTTCGGACTGGGGTAGAGCTCGCTGGACTTATATTTCCCCGTCATGAACTTGTTCTTAGTCCATTCGTCGTGGATATGCGTCTCGTCGGCTTTCGTTAGAATCTCTTGCAGATAATGCGGCGGAATGAAGTAGACTCCTTCACGATCGCCCAGCACGACATCTCCTGGCATGACGGTGGCGTTACCAATCCGGATGGGGATATTCACACCCGTAAGCATGACGTTTCCAATTGCGGAAGGATGCACGTTTCGAAAGTAGCCGGCTAGATCTAAAGGAAAAATCCCTTCGAGATCACGAATGGACCCGTCGATCACAAATCCGGTCTTAGTTGCCGCGTAAATCGCTGTAGCCAGGTTGTCACCAATGAAGGTTCCGTCCTGAACTTTCCCAAAAAGGTCCACAACGATGACATCGCCGGGCTGCAGCATGTCAAGCACCCGCTGATTGCTGTTTTTGGCCAATCCTTTGGCTGTTGCCTCAGCTTCGCTGACATCCGACACGTCGGGACGCACCGGCATGTACTGGGCCGTCACTGCGCGTCCTACCAGCTTGCGACCAGGATGCAACAGCATGAACCCCCCTTCGTATTGATTGGGGAATTTGGCGGCCGGAAGAACACCGTACACTTCTTCTGCCGAGAGGCCTTTGACTTTTTCGAGCAGTGCGTCAGGCACCTTGGGCCTTCCGTCCGGAAAGCGGTCGAAAGGATTC
>JBGOVH010000407.1:0-3826 GCA_041478005.1 Terriglobia bacterium
AGGCTCCGTTTCTGGGGTTCGATTGGCCAGGTAGTCATCAAGCAGGTGCTTCCAATCTGTCAGCGGCCTGCCAACATCGGACGGAGCCGCATCCCTGTGAGGAACAATCATGTAAATATAGCCGCCCGGTTTGACAATGCGAAACCACTCTAGAAAAGTCTTTACCAAGTTGGGGCAATGTTCGACGACATGGGAAGAGAGAACAAAATCTTCAGATTCGCTCTCCACCGGAACTTCATCCGCACGGGCGACAAAGTCCAGGAAAGTAACCTTGCCCGTGAGCCGGAGCTGCTCATGTTCATAGATTTCATCCCTCTGGCCAACATTGCGGGTATTCAGCCCAAACGGATTATGAGACGACGGCCCGATCTCCAGCCCCTTCAGTCCTTCAAGCAACTGGTGAGCCAACTGGCTTTCTTTGAACACACCCTGGGGTAAAGCGGCTGCTCCGTGCATCACGCCAGGATTCCTGCTGAGTAATGGCTCTGGGTTGTTCATCCTGCTGCCTGGACTGATCAACGGAGGCGAGCGCTTAGGCTGCTGTTTCGTCGCTCGCAGTTCTCGAAGCAGCTTGCGTGCCTCAGCATGGTTAGGCTGCAGCCGCAGCTCGGTTCGAAGGGCCTCTGCAGCTTCGGCGTAGCGGCCGATTTTCTCCAAGCAAAGAGCACGGGCGTATTGCGCTCCGGCCACCCTTTCTTCGATCTTTAAAGCCTCATTGAACTTTTCCAACGCCTGGCTGTAGCGGAACGTCTCCAGAAGAGCAGCTCCCTGATGGCACGATTCCAGGGCTTGATCCTGGAGATAGCTGGCTGGCATCCGATTCGCATGGCACGTAAGCGTTTCTGTGATAACCTCCGGCACAGGCAGGGCATATTGGACCCTACAAGCGGTCCATACTGCCAGGAAAGGAAGCGATCGTGAGGGTGTTTTGCGCGAAGGTTGCCTCTTGCGCAGCGAATGGAAGAGTATTCTGGCTTCTCGATGATCGGGTTGAAGCAGAATCTCCTTGCGCACTGCCGATTCAGCCTCGGCAATTCGGCCCATCTGGTGTAGGCAGAGGGCTTGAGCATAGTGAGCGCCCAGGAGGGAAGATTCCATGTGCAAAGCCTGATCCAGAAGTGCGAGTGCTTCTCCCGTCTCGCCAGCCAACCAAAGCTGGCTGGCCTGTTCACACAAAGACAGTGCCTGCTGGCGATTGTAAACGCCGGGCGACAGGGAAGCGACGCGACGCTTGACCTCGCCGAGCAACCGCCGGGCATCCGGATGATTGGGCTGGATGTTCAGTTCGAGTTCTAGCGCTTGAGCAGCTTCCTGTAGGCGATTCAACTCCATAAGACATCGACCGCGGAGGAAATAGAGTCCCTGACGTCGAGGCTCCAGCTCCAATGCCCGGCCAAAAGTTGCAAGAGCTGCTTCCCAGTGGTTTCTTTCCAGGTGACTGAAGCCAGCCAGGAGGAGGCTTTGAACGCTCTGATCTTGCCTGGGGGCTTCGATACTAGAATCGTATCGAAGCCCTGGCAGATGCTTTCGATTGACGAAAAGCGCGTTGCCGTGGGTCGGACAAGTGTCGGTGAGAGGTGCAAAACCCAGGAAGGCAAATTCTCGCGAGAGAATCGTCTTGAGTTCGTCGAGGTTTCTGGCGCCTTGGTACACTTCTTCCTTGCTGGCTTCTGTGTAAATCAAATGGATCTGTTTGAGTAAATCGGGCGAAATTGAGCTCAAGATCTGATACTCGGCACCTTGGACGTCAAGAAACAGCATGTCTGGAGGCACCAGCTTTCTTTCGGAGATGACCGAGTCAAGCGTGCGGCAATTCACCTTAATAACCTTATGCACGGAAACGTGAGGAAAAATTCGCTTGTGTTCCCCTAGAGTCAGCAGCGAACTCGATGCTCTGTTGTTGGTCACGAAAAAGTTTGCCGTTCCATTCCTCTCGGATAGAGCGACTGGCAAGACTTCCAGACCTGGCCGGCCCAATAGCTTCTGCACAAGCTCGTTGAACACTTCAGGAATGGGTTCAAATAGGTAGATCTGTTCGAGGTTCGGGAACAATTCATGCAGCAGCTTTTCTTCCTGGAACTCATGAGCTCCGACCATATAAAGCACGCGGATTGTCTGGCAAATTGAGCGGTCTTTGAGTGTCAGCAACAAGTCATCTTCTGACCGGACGGCTCTTCCTTCCGTCCATAGCTGAGACTCTTCATCGTGCACTCCAGCCTGTGATGCGTCTGTTGCCTGGGAAGATAGAAAGCAGTCCCATGACGCACTGAGTTTCCTGAGACGATGAATCAACGGATTCTTGGAATCAAGAGCAATGGCTCCAGTTTTCTTGAAGAAAACGTGACGGTCTGAAAGGACACCTTTTTCGTAAAGGCCAAAGTCGAAATCAGGCTGAATGGAGCGGATTAGGGTAATGGCTCTGGAAAGAGCATCCGCGTAGGGCAGATAGCAATGTTTGATCACATCCTGGGACAACCGGTAAGTCAGATGCTTCGCCAAAACAAGGGTTTCCGGGTCGGCAAGTCCCAGGGACTGAAAGTGGTAGAAGATGAGATCCGAACCATTAGCTAACGATTTTCCAGAACCAGAAACAGAAAACCGATACTGGTCGTTATTCCACGGCGCAACACCCCCACCCGCGTGGCCTAGAACTCTCACGTTTGAGAAACGGCCAGGCCAGCCATTCAGGTACATTTGGTCGCCCATCTTACCGTCTTCATAGCGATTAAAACACCACTCGATACATTGCTTACGCCACGAGTTCAGGACGGATTCGCCGGTGGCATCGTTTCGAAAGCACAGTAGCCCAACGTTAAATTTCCCATTTTCCCGCTCCAGATGTGCCAAAGCGGGGGAGAAACGGTGTTCATGGATTAAGACCGAGTGACTCTCCATTTCTTTGAAAATTGGGTCTGGAGAGGAGAAGAAGAATAGGTCAGCATCCAGGTAAGTCAGGACATCGATGCCAGGATTACGCTCCAAGAGACGCAGAATCAAAGTAGGTGTGAGAGTCCAGTAGTATTCCACCAGGCTTCGCTGCGGTTTTACTGACAACAGTGTTTCGTCGTTGCACTCGAAGTCGTGGAGTGGCATGGGTACGACGCCAGGAATCTCAAGTTTCTTAAGAATCTGTCGCGAGATCTCATCCAGGCAGATGACGTAGAGACTGAAACCTGGTTCGTGACATTTCAAAGACTCGATTAACGCGAGCCCCTTCGCAAGGTAGTTACGATCAAGGTAGGTGCAATAATGTCTCTTCATGTTTGGGGATCTCAGGTCGCTGTCAGCACCTCTGGAAAACATATGTCACACCATACTCGTCCTGACTCGTGTTTGAAGCGGTCTCGACGGACTTCACGAGTTCCATGCCATTTGCGGAGAAAATCGAAAGAATCTCCTTCTCGTTGAAAACAAGCTCGACCATTTCAACCCCATAGCCGAACTTCTTGAGATAGCGCGTTGGTGTATTCCGGCAAACGGGCGTTCTGTGGGCCACGACAATGCGCTTCGCCACGCGGCAAGATTCTGCGATATGCTCGGCGTAGTTAGGAACGTGCAATAACACGCCACCTGAAACCACAATGGCGAATTCACGGTCTTTGAAAGGTAATCTGGAGCCGTCTGCCACTTTGAACCGGGCGGATGGATAGTGAGACTTTGCCATCGAAATCAGCGGCTCTGAGTAATCGACCCCTGTATAGCGGATCCGTTTGCTCGACAGGTACTCCAGCACTTCATAGTAATAACCGCTGGCGCACCCTGTTTCGAGGACTGTGCAGCCATTGGATAAGTAAGGCTTCATACAATCAGACAAAACCTGAAACAA
>JBGOVH010000535.1:0-3011 GCA_041478005.1 Terriglobia bacterium
ATGCCTCACGCAGCTGCTTGATCCAAGGTCTCCTTCATTAAGGCCGCTAAGTCCTTCTGGGCTTTGAGAGCAAGCTTCTTTCCGCCTAGTGTCAGATAGAAAACGTCTATGGCCCGATGTCCCTCGGTAGAGATCAGAGCAACATCAATGTTACAGTCAGACTGCGCAATTGTCTTGGCAATAGAGTACAGGAGTCCAAAACGGTCTCGTGTAACAATCTCCATAATGGTGTATTTTTCCGAGGACTGATCATCAAAATTGATAAATGTTGAGATGGAACCCCGAGTCTTTCGCTGGAAGAGAATACTACTTTCTCTTTTCCTGAGCAATTCTGTTAGACTTTCCTCATCCGTTAGGACCTTCTGCAAAGTTAAGCGGAATTTTTCAACTTCGCTCTTGTTCAGTCTAAAACTCTGCAACCGATCTTCAAACTGAATGATGTCGAGTATGATCCCCCGCCTGTTGGCAAAGGCCTGTCCGCGCAGAATGTTCATGCCGAAGTAGGAAAGCACCCCGGATAACTTGGCAAACAGATAGGGCCTGTCGAAAGCCATCAGACTCAATTCATAGGTGGAGCGATATCGAGTGAGTTTGTAGTTCATGTCACCGGGTGAGCGGACTTTTTCCGCAAGCTTGAAGTGCTCGGCGATCCTTTCCTTGGGAGTAAACCTCAAATAACGGCGTGGAAATCCTTCCAGAAAAGACTGCAGTGAGGCAATTGCAGATGCGTCATGGATGCCTAAAACCTGGGACACATCCTTTACCAGGGTCGCGTCCCCATGTGTATCCCAGCGCTCATCGGCAAACGCCCTTGTGAGCTGAGCCTCGGTCTCTACGTACAATTGCCAGAGCACATCTTCTTTCCAAGGAGTGAGGGCTTCAGGGCTGACAGCTTTAATATCCGCATAAGTGACCAGACACAGCATTCTCAAGTTCTCCTGGTTGCCTATGAATTCCGTAAAACGCTTCACCATTGCATCATCAGTGATGTCACGACGCTGAAAGGCATTGGACATCTCCAGATGATTCTGAATTAGAAAGCGAATCTTTTCCGCCTCCTCTTGCGGCAGGTTGATGCGTTGGGAAATGCGATTAACAGCCAGGATGCTTTTTTCACAATGATTCCCCGTGTCTGCCTTTCCGACATCGTGAAAGAGCATGGAAAACAGGACCAGATCAGGGCGGGAGAGTGAGCGCAGCATTTCCCCGAAACGGCGATCACGCGGCTTCCTGGAATGATAAAGATCCTCCAAGTTTTTGATGGTCAGCAGCGAGTGCTCATCTACGGTGTACTTATGAAAAAAATCCTGTATGACATGACAACGGATGCGATTGAATTCCGGGAAGATCTGGCCTAACAATCCGATCTCGTGCATCAGGGTAAGAACCTGAAAGACCCCCTTTTGCAATCTCAACAGTTTGAAAAAGAGATTTCGGACTTCATGGGAACTACGGATTTCTTCGTTAATAAGCTTGAGATGCTTCTTAACCTGGTCCAGGGCGCCCTCGCTGATGGGGATATTGTATTTAGCCGACCGATAGAACAGTTTCAGCATGTTGGCCGGATTGTCCTTCAGAATAGTTTCCACAGGGAAACAGAGGGCCCCGCGACGAACCACGGTGGTCGACCAGACCGTTGACTTGAACGATCGTCCGATTTTGCGCGCAGGAGGAAAGGCTCGACGGATCATGGATTCGCAAAAGCTGTGAATCTCTTTGGCACGCAGAAAATAGTCCTTCATAAGAACCTCTACGCGCAGGTTCTCATCGCCGTTCTTGTACCCCATCCTGCAAGCAATCTCTCCCTGCAAATCATGTGAGAGGATATTCCGGTTTCGCCCTGTTAGCAGATGAAGATAACTTCTCAATACCAGTAAGAATTGCTGGGCTTTCAAAATACGAGCTAATTCTTTAGCACCTAGTATGTTCTCATTGACAAAGCCCTGACTGCTCTCTATGCCATAGGAAATCCTGCCAATCCACCTTGCCACTTGAAAGTCCCGCAATCCTCCGGGTGCTTCCTTTACGTCTGGTTCCAGTTGATAAATCGTATCATTGAAACGTTTGTGCCTGTCCTGGTGAGCGCTCACGAGGGCTTTTAGAAGATCCTTCTTTCGCCGGGAGAGGACGCGTGGCAGTTCTTTGCTACTAAAATTCGAAAAGATATGCGAATCTCCAGCCAGCAGCCGAACATCTAATAATGCCGTGGCAAGTTCGAGATTACGCGCGTCAAAATCGTAGTGATTGAGTTGGAGAATGTGGTGCCCGATGCTCAAACCAAGGTCCCACAGTGGGTGCAAGAAGGATTTCAAGAACTCCTCATCAACAGGCTGAAGAGGCATTTCAAAAAGAGTAATGATGTCAATATCCGAATGGGGATGCAACTCGCGCCGCCCAAAGCCTCCCGTGGCCAGGATAGCCACCCCCCTGTTCCGCTGGGGCTGTTTTCTTAACGCTTCAATAAACGCATCGTCGATCACTTGCTCCATCAGGGCCGTAGTTGCCCTCAGGATGGAACGACCCGCTCCATCAGATCGAAGCGACTCTTTGATTTTGTTGAGCTGATGCTCCAGTTTTTCACGAGTCATGGCTAGCGCGCTATATTTAATCGACTTGGGAAAAGAATGCAATTGAATGTTTGGAGAGGGCGGGGCCCCGTCAAAGTCCCGCGACTGATTGAACTGCGATTTGGCCCTTGCTGACGCGTGGGCACCTAGCCCCGTTCAGTAGCCCGACCGTCAGGGAGAGCGGAGAACTTTGACAGGGCCTTCGGGGGAGAGCGGATATTGATACTAACATAGACAATTCGGTTGACCCTTGATTGTCAAGAAAGTAAATTCCCATGCGAGGTGGAGCGGGCGCTCCTGCACACGCTGGGATGCTCTCAGCCCAACTTCTACGCCCGAGTAACAAATGTATTACATACCATACTACTTAGACTTGAAAACCAAAGAGGAAATAACCGATGAAAGCGATCAAAGTTCAAGCTTGTGGGGGTCCCGACGTCCTAA
>JBGOVH010000186.1:0-5651 GCA_041478005.1 Terriglobia bacterium
AGACTTCTCATGTCTCCAGACTAATCCCGTGCACGGGCCGTCCGCATCGTCTAGCGTTCGAAAGCACGATAGCTTGTTGAGCCGAGGGGGGCGGAGCGAACCGGAGGCCAAAAGGGTCGGGTCGCCCTGCTGCTATAATCACCGTGTGAAGTCCAGGTAGCCTTCTAATACGGCCCGATTGGAATGTACCCAGAAAGTAGGGACTCGAAGATTTGCTAACTAAAGAAGAGATTCTGCAAATCAAGCCATCACTCCTTTCAAGACTTCCACGAATCGCTTCATTTCGGCTGCCGTGCCGATGGTCACACGCAAATGGTTGTTGAGCGGGTAAAATGGCCGCCCGGCATAGACGCCTTCTTGCCTTAAGGCCCCCAAAACCGAAGAGACTTCGCGCTCGAGGTGAATCATCAAGAAATTGGCTTGAGAAGGTATAAACCCCAAACCCATCCGGGTTATCTGTTCTTCCACATACTTGCGAGTTTCCGCATTCAGTTTTCGATTCCTTTCCACATGCTCATTGTCATCCAGGCTAGCCAGGGCAGCTGCCAGGGTCAGGACATTGCAGTTCAGCCAGATCTTGTAAGGGGACATTTTTCGAACGAGGTCTTCGCGACCAACGCAGTAGCCCATGCGCAGTCCGGCCATTCCATAGATCTTGGAAAAGGTGCGTGTGACGATTACGGCCTTCCCTCTCTGAGCCAGAGGGATGGCGGAGGCATAGGATGAATCGTCCACGTAGTGATAATAGGCTTCGTCGATCAAGACAGGAACGTCGGGTGGCATGGATTCTACAAAAATCTTGAGGGTTTCGGCAGGAACGACCGTGGCAGTTGGATTGTTCGGGTTACAGATATAGACCAGTCCGGTTTTGTCTGTCACAGCCGCTCGCATTTTCTTGAGATCATGATGGAAAGACTCGTCGAGAGGGACTCTGACTGCACTGGCTCCATAAACCTCTCCGTAGCGTGGCACGGCTTCATAGGTGGGTTGAGCCAGCACGACATTTTTTCCTGATCCTATGAAGGCCTCTACTGCCATCTTGAGAATTTCACTGGAGCCATAGCCAATTTCAATCATGCCTGGACTAACCTGATGATGGTTACTGAGGGCCATGTGGAGTTTCGCAGGGTTGGCAACGTACCTTCCACTCTTGGAGAAGCTCGCTTGCATGGCTGCGATGGCCTTTTCAGAAGGGCCATAAGGATTCTCATTAGCGTCAATCTTGGCGCCAGGGACAGAATTGTTTAAGTCCAATCCGAACAGACTCTGCGGTCGTAAACCCGTCTCGACTAGGTTAGATTCGAGAAACGCGCTCTCTTGGGTAAATCCTGCAACACCCATGCCACTTAGCGCCAGAAATTTTCTTCGTGAAGGACTTAATTGTGTGAAAGGCATGAGATTCCTCCTTAGAAAAAAAGCATCAAAAGTTGATGAGGGTTCGTCAATTTATTGCGATCCCATTTTAGATCTTAAGGGCTAAATCTGAAATCTAAAATCTCCGGATGAGGGTGTGAGAGAATTAGCGACGCTGTGTATAGCCCGCCCGTGTTAGACTTATTTTCATGTTGAAGCAAAGTTTTCTTCGAAATTTGGTACTTTGTTTCGGAACGATTTGTTCTGTCATACGACCGGGACTAGCCTCGATAGAGGAACCGCAGCCGCAGCAACGCAAACCCGAGGAGAAGCCATTTTCCATCAAAGTCGATGTAGATTTGGTGGTCCTAAACGTTACGGTATTAGACGAAAAGGGAGCAAATGTTACCCACTTGAAGCAGGAGGATTTTACGGTTTATGAAGATGATGTCATGCAGGACATTTCCACCTTTCAGCCGGTAGAGGCGCCTTTCCATCTGGTGTTGGTCTTGGACAATAGCAGCAGCACGCGAAGCAGCTTGCATTTGATCAAGAAGGCGGCAGCGAATTTCGTCGATGAGCTTCGTCCCGATGACAGAATCGGCATTGCTGAAATCAATTTCTTCGTGCGAGCTCTCCAGGATTTCACGAGCAATCGCAAGGTTTTGAAACAAGCAATTCAGAAGATTACGACTTATCCCTTTGGAGGCTCCAAGGTCTATGACGGTGTCGTTCTTGCTTTGAAGCAATTACGAGGAGCCGAAGGTGGACGCAAAGCGATTGTCATCCTTAGTGACGGCATGGAGAATTCCAGCAACATCAAATTTGAAGAACTCCGCCGACTGCTGGGGCAAGGCGACGCAGTTCTTTATCCTGTAACTGTTCTGAACAAGGACCGGCAAAAGAACCTGCTGGAGTCTTATATCAAATCCCACAAAGAAGATGACCCATACGTTAAGAACGCTCGTGCCAGTCTCTCGGTGCTTGAAGAAGTTTATCAAATTCAGACCGAGCGACTGCAGACGATTTCGGATGAAACCGGAGGCCGGATCTACCTGGTAGCTGATCTTGCAGACCTGACGGGGGAGTATTCCAAGGTTGCCCACGAGCTGCGCAATACGTTTAGCCTCGCTTATTATTCAAAGAATACGTGGCGCGATGGAGCCATGCGGAAAATTCGAGTTGAAGTCACTAAACCTCACTACCACGTCCACAGCCGCACAGCTTATTTTGTACCTAAGGAGGATTAGATGGCATGATTGAACACTCTAGCAGCGGCCGGAAAACGTGGGTTTTGCATTATTGTACACGAGCAATAGAGGTGATCTTGTGAAACTCTTTCTTCCTCGTTGACAACCCCCTCACCCGGCTTGAGGCCACCCTCTCCCCCAATGCGGGCGAGGGAATAAAAAACGTTCATCCCTTCCGTCTACATCGTCAATTGGCAATCGGAAATCAACAATCCAGAACTCTCTAGTGGATCAAATCGTTCTTATCTCGATCGCGGTCTTTCTTGTTGAGGTAAACAGAAAACTTCTTGCGAGCACGGCGCAGCTTCCACTGATAATAGGCTTCCTTAATCGCCAAGCCTGGTTTCCAAGAGCTTGATCTTCTTCCTCTTTCACCCTTGACCTTCAGATAAAGATACCCAAAAGCCATTCCACCAAGATGAGCGGCATTGGATATACCCGTGTTGGAGCTGGACAGTGCCGTCAAAAAGGCAATGCCGCCGATGATGAGCACGAAGTATTTCGCTTGAAGGGGAAAGAGCATGTACATGTAAAGAATGCGATCAGGAAAGGTCAGGCCATAAGCCAACAATATCCCATAAATGGCGCCAGAAGCGCCCAGAGTGGAAGTGAGATAATTTGATGGAATCGCAAGCACGCAAAGCCCCGCGCCCATACCTGTTAGAAAAAAATAACGCAAGAAGCGGCTGGAACCCCAATACCGTTCCAGTTCACAGCCAAACATGAAAAGAGTCAGCATGTTGAAGAGAAGATGAAAAATCCCAGTTCGATCATGCAAGAAAATGTAGGTGAAGAGTTGCCAGAAATAAAATTCCCGTATCACCAGCACGGGAGTCAAACTGAAATAGTACGAAATCGGATTCCCTGCAATGAGCTGAACGACGTAAACAGTGACACAGGCGATGATGATGTTCTTCACCATCGGCGTCAAAGGTCCACCGAAAGAAATGGAGCCGGTACGATAGCGATAATTCATATTTTGTTTTTTACGGTCCTACTTCACTCTTTGATATCAAGGCGAGATCTGTTCTAATCTGGCGTCGTGTCCAACTTGAAGTCAGGTTCACTTGAAGCGGGTATCATTCTATAAGGATTCATCAAATACGAAAACCGAATTCTCAAAAACAAGGAAAACCATGAGAGCAAAGAAATACGTTTGGAGTTCGCTGGTCTGTCTAATAACTTTCATGGGATGCACCGTTAGGAAGGAAGAATCGAATTTGCCAAAATCCTCTTCAGCCCAGTTTTCTGTTTTTGTGGATGATTATTTTGAGGCTCTCTTCGCAACCAATCCAAGTCTGGGTACTGGCATAGGTTTTCACCAGTATGATTCAAAGTTGGAAAACCTCTCAGCAGCGTCGGTGCAGCAAAGGATCCAATCGCTCAAAGCCCTGCTTTCCAGGCTGGAAGCCTTGCGAGCAGGACAGTTGGCACACGACGAAGCGATCGACGCCGAAATTCTGAATGGCCAGATACTTTCCGAATTGCAGGAGCTGGAAATTCTGCAAAGCTGGAAAAAGAATCCGATGATTTATGTTGGTTTGCCAGGTGGCGCCATCGATGCACTGATCAAGAGAGATTTCGCGCCTCCGGCGGAGAGATTAAAGTCGGTCATTTCGCGTCTCAAAGCTATTCCGGCGATTCTTGAAGCCATGCGTCAGAATGTCGAGAATCCCCCGAAGGAATTCACTGAATTGGCAATTCGGGTTAGCGGTGGCTCAGTTGGATTCTTTAAAGAGACCCTTGCTCAATGGGCCAAGGAGGCCGCCGGAAATGACACGACCGCTTTGAAAGAGTTCGAGCAAACCAACCGGGCCGTAATTGAAGCGATGGCGCAAAGCAATGAGTGGTTACGAAAGGAACTCGCTCCAAAATCGAAGGGAAATTACGCCATTGGGTCAGAGAATTTTTCAAAGAAGCTACTCTATGAAGATCTGGTGGACATTCCACTGGACAGAATCCTTTCGATCGGGGAGGCCAATCTAAAAAGGGATTACGAAGCTTTCTTGGAGGCAGCCGGCAAGATCAACCCGTCAAAATCACCGGCTGCGGTCATGAAGTCAGTCTCCAACGACCATCCCAACGAGAAAGAATTAATTCCCTTCGCGAAAAGAACGGTTGAAAGCATCCGGCAGTTTCTCATCGATAAGAAGATTGTGAGCATTCCTTCCGAGGTTCGACCCACTATTATGGAAACCCCGCCCTATGCCCGTTCTGGGGGATATGCTTCCATGGATACTCCTGGCGCATACGAGACTAAGGCCACCGAGGCATTTTATTATGTTACGCCTGTAGAAAAGGAATGGGATGCCAAGCACAAAGAGGAGCATTTACGTTTGTTCAATGGTCCAGTCATGAATTTGATTACCATTCATGAAGCTTACCCAGGACACTATATCCAATTTCTCTTTGCCAAGCAGTTTCCTACCAAAACGCGAAAAGTGGTCTCGTGTGGGACCAATGTTGAAGGCTGGGCCCATTACACGGAGCAAATGATGCTGGAAGAAGGATTTGGCAAGGATGACCCGAAGATCCGCCTCGCGCAGCTTTCCGAGGCGCTCTTGCGGGATTGCCGTTACATTGTGGGTATCAAGTTACACACGCAGGAGATGACCGTTGAACAGGGCGCCAAGATTTTCATCGAAAAGGGCTTTGCAGAGCCAGCAGTCGCTTATGAGGAAGCGCGACGGGGAGCTTATAATCCCACATACCTCTACTACACCCTGGGAAAGTTACAGATTCTGAAATTGCGGGATGACTATCGCAAGGCGCTCGGAAGTGCTTATAGCCTGCAAAAATTTCATGACAGTTTTGTGAAACAGGGCGGAATCCCTGTCAAGTTGGTGAGAAAAATCTTGTTGCCAGATGATAAGGAAAGCGTCCTCTAGATTGTCGATTGTCTCTTACCTTTTCCAAATAATGGATCAATCGGGTCCAGCGCTCCTTTCCATCTCGATTAGCAAGTCCAAGGCCGTCTGTTGCCAACCGCAGGGCTTCTGGAAGATTGTTCAGCGTTATCCCTTTCTCATCTTCAAGAAGGTCCAGAAT
>JBGOVH010000564.1:0-2804 GCA_041478005.1 Terriglobia bacterium
CAAAGGAATATCACCATCGTTCCTCTCCAACGATTGTTTTTCTTGAACAGCGGCCTGGTCTGGAAGCAGGCCGGACTCCTGGCAAAGCGTCTGCTGTCTGGTGCCGAGGGAAATGAAACCACAAGAATTCGCAAGGCCTACGAGCTGCTCTATGCCAGAGAAGCCACTGAGGCCGAAGTGAAGTTGGGACTTGATTTTTTGCAGGAGACAGAGAAAGACGCGGCAGGGGATTTCGCGGCCTGGCAACAGTTTTGCCAGGTTCTCTTGAGCGCGAATGAGCTTCTGTTTGTGGATTGAAGCAACACGTGAAGCATGAAACGTGAGAAAGGTGTTGCTGTTGCAAGGAGTACGAAATGAAGTGTGCGGAGTGGAAACTGCGGTCCCAGAAACTATTACTGGCGATTCTTTATGGAAAATGGAAGCATACCGGCTGGCTTTATTTATTACCGACATCGGTTGGCATGACGTTACAAAGCTCGTTCAGGGCAAACGCACATTGAATTTGTCGGACCAGCTCTATAGATCAATCGGTTCCATCAGTGCCAATCTGGCTGAAGGATATTCCCGGAGTACCGGCAAGGATCGTGCCCGTTTCTATGAATATGCCCTCGGTCCAGCCAGGGAAAGTCGGGACTGGTATTACAAGAGCAGGCACATACTCAGCGAAGGAGTCACAGACCATCGCCTCCGTCTGCTGACACAACTTATTCGATTGCTTTTGACCATGGTCCCTCAGCAACGTGGTTATAGATTGAGCGAAGATAAGGTGGTCTACATTACTCCAGAAGAGTTCGACACTACGGAATTAAGATCGCTTCTCCAAGAGGTCCCGATCTCTGGTTCTTAACATTCAAGCATCACGCCGTCGAACTTTACTCTTCACGTTTCACGGCATCACGTTTCACGCTTCGCTTCAAAGAATACATTGAGTCAAAGGCAAAAGGATCGGTAAAATGAAACACCCTGTCACCCTCCCCCTCACCCGCCGCGAGGCTCTCTGCCGCATTGGGAGTGGATTTGGAATGGTGGGTTTGGCCGGTCTTCTCGGTCAATCCTCAATTCAGGCGGCTGGCAACGGCGCTCCTCCAACCACACTAGAGGTGAAGGTTCCCCATTTCGCTCCAAGGGCGAAGCATGTCATTTTCCTGTTTTTGAATGGCGGGATGTCGCAGGTTGACACTTTTGATCCCAAACCCATGCTGAGCAAATATCATGGGAAACCCTATCCGGGTGGAAATCTGAAAACGGAAGCGAGCACAGGCAATCTGCTGGGGTCTCCGTTCAGTTTCAAAAAATACGGGGAGAGTGGCATTGAGGTTACGGAGATTTTTCCTCACCTCGCCAGGCAGATCGATGAACTTTGCGTCGTTCGCTCCATGGTAACAGATATTCCCAACCATGAGCCCGCCTTGTTTATGATGAATTGCGGTCACATCCAAGCGGGCCGTCCCTCGATGGGGTCCTGGGTCACTTATGGATTAGGTACGGAGAATCAAAATCTGCCGGGCTTCGTAGTCCTTTGCCCCGGAACGCCGGTGGTCGGGCCGTTGTTGTGGAATTCTGCATTCCTGCCTGCCGTCCATCAAGGGACTTACATTTCCAACAAAGAGAGGGACCCGGGGAAACTGATTCAAGACATTCATAATGAGCACCTGAGCCTGTCTCAACAACGACATCAGCTCGATTTGTTGAGCAAGTTGAATCGGTTGCACCTGGAAGAGAGAAGAGGCGAGTCGCAACTTGAAGCCTGTATTCAGTCCATGGAAACGGCCTATCACATGCAAACTGAGGCCCCCGACGTATTTGACATTGGCAAAGAAAGTGAGCCCACTCGCCAGCGGTACGGCGACGGTGATTTCGCCAGAGGTTGCCTCATGGCTTTGCGTTTGGTGGAGCGCGGCGTCCGAGTTGTGCAGATCTATTTCGGTGGTTCCCAACCCTGGGACAGTCATGAAGACATTCTGGTCCATCGGAAATTGGCACTCCAGTCGGACCAGCCAATAGCGTCGTTAATTCAGGATCTAAAGTCCAGGGGGCTTTTGGAAGAGACTCTGGTGATTGTGGGAAGCGAATTTGGCCGGACTCCTGTAATCCAGAACAGCGCGAGTCTGAAAGTTCAAAACGGCCGAGACCACAACCCTCACGGTTTTACCATGTTGCTTGCCGGAGGTGGGGTTAGGGGAGGTATGACTTATGGCGCCACTGACGACTTCGGCTTCAAGGTTGTTGACAGGCCTGTTCACGTGCATGATTTGCACGCCACTGTGCTGCACCTCCTTGGGATTGACCATGAGAAACTCACCTACCGTTATAGCGGTCGCGACTTCCGTCTAACCGATGTGCATGGAAAAGTCATCGAAGATATTCTGACTTAGTACTGCTGCGCTAATCCCCCCACTGGTGCGGGATGTCATCCAAATCCCGTCTTGCTTCAACCCCCATTGTCTTTCTCTCCTCCATGCCATTACGATGATAAGGGGGCACTTAGACTGTAATACGAGTGGCTGCGGGTAAAGCTGTCTGCCTCTCTTACTTTGGAATTTCTCTTGCTGCCAATTGCCTTGTAGGGATGGGGAATGGGATCCTGTTCCCGTGGAGAGAACGCTACGGCGGGCGTTCCCTACGAATCTTAATCCCGTTTTCAGGAGAGCCGCTCATGCCGCTGTGCGGCGCCACGACGGATGAAAATAATCGTCCCCACTTAGACAAGGGGGGACTTCAGGGGGGTGGTGCTTGGAAGTTCGCAAACCTCCCCCTGACCCCCTCCTTGTGCAAGGAGGGGGAACGTCATTTTCAGAGGAGAG
>JBGOVH010000339.1:0-4177 GCA_041478005.1 Terriglobia bacterium
GAAGGCGTGAAAGAATTTGGTACCTCGTAGGGAACGGACGCCGTTCCGTTCCTTGTTGGGGGCAGGCTATTGGAAAATAAGTGCGACTACTGGGACGGGGAACGCTACGGCGAGCGTTCCCTACAGGAATTTGGAATTCTTTCACACCTTCCCTTGCCAAGGGGGGACAATAGTGAGGCAATCAGATCTCCGGCTGTGTGCCCTCTGGCAAGAGTTCGCCCTTTTCCAAGTGGCGGATTTTGCTGGCAAACTTAGCGGCATGCGGATCGTGGGTCACCATCACGACTGTTTTACCTTGCTCCTTATTGAGCTTAGAGAGAATCGTTAACACTTCCTGAGCCGAATGAGCGTCCAGGTCACCGGTCGGCTCGTCAGCCAGGATCAAAGCCGGATCAGTCACAATGGCTCGTGCAATGGCTACCCGTTGTTCCTGACCACCGGACAGCTGGCGCGGGTAATGGCCCATACGATCTCCCAATCCCACCAGCTTCAGCGCCGTTTCGGCATGATCGATGCGTTCCTTCTTGCTGAGATGGGTCAGCAGCAAGGGCAACTCCACATTTTCCCGGGCAGTCAAAACCGGGATCAAATTAAAGGTTTGGAACACAAACCCGACATTCTCATTTCTCCAGTGTGCGATCTCTTTGTCGCTCAATTCCTGAAGATCCTGACCCAACACGCGAACCCGTCCCTGGCTGGGCCGATCGATCGCGGCAATCAAATGGAGAAGTGTGGATTTGCCCGATCCCGAAGGGCCCATCAAGGCGATAAACTCGCCCTTTTGAATCTGGATATTGGCATTCTGCAGGGCCACAATCCGAAATTCATCCCTCTTGTATTCCTTATGCAAATCTTTGGTTTCGACGATTAGATTGTTTTCCATAGCCGTTGTCATATTGTCAGGTTTCTCTCTCTCCTTTAGCCGTTCCCACCTACCCCTGCTTTTGCCTCACAGAAACTCTGTCCCCATTCTTTAAGGTGGAGGGTGGATTGATGACAATTTCTTCTCCTCCAATCAAACCGTCAGCCACCTCAATTCCTTTCGATGTGGGATTGCCCACTTTGACAGATCTTTCGGCGGCCTTGCCTTCAAGAACAACGAATATGGATTTCTTCCCCCCAACATCACGAAGCGCTGACGTGGGAATGACAATCTTGGGAGGAGGTGGGGGTGAGCCTTTTTTCTGAGTTGTCTCCTTTGCCAGGAAAGCTGAACGGGCGTTCATTTCCGGGCGTAGAAAAGAATCGGGCTTCAAGATCCGAACTTTTACCTGCACGGTGGCCTTCTGCCGGTTGGCCTCGGGAGACATTTCGGCAATTTGACCTTCATATTTCCTGTCTGGAAAAGCGTCCGTGGTGACAGTCGCCTTTTGTCCCATATAGAGCTTGGCGAAATCGTCCTGACTGATATCCAGCTCTACCTGCAGATCATTCAAATCTGCCATGGAGACCACATATCCCTTGGCGCCGCGCTCCCCGACAAACATCGTGGTGACCAATTCCCCTTTTTCCACGGCACGCTCCAGGATGGTGCCGGTGATGGGAGCTCGTATCACGGTGGCATCAAGATAAGTCTGGCGCAAGGCCAGTTCCCCGCGAGACTGTTCTAGGCGGCCTCGCATGGCCTCGATCTGTTCTTGTCGCGGACCGATGCGCACGAGCTCAAAAGTTTTCGTCAAAGCATTCACCCGGGCAGCCTGGGAATCGTAGCGCGCTTTGGCATTGTCCAGATCCTGGGGCGGGACCACTTGCTCGCGGAATAAGTTCTTCACCCGCTCCAGGTTGACCCGGGCATTCTCCAAATCGGCCTTGCCCTGCTCCAAATCGGCCTTGGCCCTAGCGATTTCCTCAGGACGGGAACCGTTTTCTAACTCTGTCAATTGTGCTTTCAGACTTTGCAAGCTGCCCCTGGCTTGTTCGAACTGGGCGCGATATTCCGCGTCTTCAAAGCGCACAATCACCTGTCCTTCTTTGACGTAGGCTCCTTTTTCCACTCCGATCCAGTCTACTTTTCCCATCACCTTGGGGGTTACCTGAATCTTATGATGGGCCACAATATATCCGGCCGCATTTAGAATCACGCCGGCCTCATCAGAGCCTCCCACCGGCCTTGAGCTCACTCGGAACGTCTCCACTTCTGTAGCTTGACTAATCACCCGAAATGCGGTTGCAATGATTCCTAAGAGGATAAATAAGACAATGCCGCCAATAATCCAGCGGACAGCCCATTTTGAGGGCTTTTCTGAATTATCCTTCTTGCGGCTCCGATCAATTCTTAAGCTATTTAAGTCCTTATCAATACTCTTGGTATCAATTGCCATAGACTAAAGTTCCCTAAGTGCATTCAAAATATCCTGTCTGGAAGCGCTTCGAGCTGGAAGAAGTCCTCCCACGATGCCCATAATGGTGGCGAAACCAATGCCCAAAGCGATGATATTGGGAGTCACTCTAAAATCGAAACTGGTTTGACTGAATGTCACGTTATTCCCGATGCCACTCTCCAGCCCGTTAATTGGCAATACCAAAATAACACCAACCAACCCTCCCAGCAGGGAAAGCAAAAGCGATTCGATGACAAAAGAGAAGAGGATGCTGGAGCGGGCAAAACCAAGGACGCGGAGGGTTCCAATCTCTCGTGCACGGCGAGCCACGGCTGCATACATCGTGTTCATTGCGGCGAAACTGCTTCCGATGGCCATAATGACAGCCACAAAAACTCCGAGATATTCGACCGGACGTGCAGAGGAGGTCTGCTGAGCGTAGTAATCCACTTCAGATCTTCCGTCCAGGTAGAGCCGCTGATCGTCTGACATACTGTTTTTAAGGGCCTGGAGTGCAACTGGATCCGTTGCTCTCACCAATGCCGTTGACATCAATTCATTCCTGTTGAAGTCTGTGGCGATCTGATTAAGATCCCCCCAGATCTCACTTTCGAATGCAGTTCTGCGCGCGTCGAATACCCCAACGATTTTCCAATCCCCCCGGCCGAAGGTGAGACTGTCTCCAATTGAAGCGTTGGCGTAGCGCGAAGCCACTGATTTTCCGACCACGATTTCACGCTGACCCGATTCAAACCAGCGCCCTGCCACGATCATAACTTCCGGGCGCATCTTGATGCCCACGTCAGGCACGCCGCGGATGGTGACGTTGGCCCCTTCCGGATTATCCTTCCCGGGGAGATTGATCACGGTAACAATCTCTCCTGAAACCATGGGGTCTCCGTTAGGAAGTTTCTGGATACCCTCCTTGAATCTGATGTTCAAGACAGCTTCGCGAGAGATCTGACTGACCAACTCGGAACTTGAGTTCTTTCTCATCACGATCAAGTTCAAAGGGTTGCCAGTGGACTGGAGAGCTGATTTCAGACCTACGACCATTGCCATGATCGCCAGTAAGACAGCCACGGTGAGGGCAATCCCTAGGGAGGTCATGATCGTAGTGGTCTTGCGGACGATTAGGTTGCGAAAGTTATATGAGAGCGGAATAGCCATATGGGATTTTACTTTAGTTCAACCGTCTCTGAATCAAATCCTCCCTCACCCGGCCTCCGGCCACCCTCTCCCCATGAGGGAGAGGGAAAGAGTGAAGGGAAGCAGAACCATCTATTTCGAATCTCGGGAATCTCAGATCTGAAATCCGCAATCCGCAATCTGAAATTCTTTCTATCCAGCGTGCCGCAAAGCCTCGGTGATTGGGACGCGTGACGCATTCAAGGCGGGACCGATAGAACTTAAGAAGCCGATCGAGAGAGCCACTAAGAGACTGATGGCCAGGACGCTGGGAGGCATTGTAATTCCTGCGAAGAAAACGAGCCGGATAAACGTCAATTGATTCGCTAATGAACAAAGCCCGTAGGCCAGCAAACAACCCAGCAGCCCTCCAACCATTGCCATAATCATGGACTCTGAGATGATCATTGCCAAAACTTTGCCAGTCGTAAATCCCAGAGTCTTCAACACCCCAATTTCCTTTACTCTCTCACGCACAGACATCGCCATCGTATTAGCTGAGACCAGCAGGATCGTAAAGACGACGGCTCCACAAATGCTCAACAAAAAGAACTTTACATTTCCCAACTGCGACACAAAACTCAAATAAAAGGCGCGTTCCGACTCGGTTTTAGTTTGCCGGTCTGAGTTGTGAAACATGGCGTCTACTTCTCGAGCAATCTGAGGGA
>JBGOVH010000165.1:0-6006 GCA_041478005.1 Terriglobia bacterium
CCTCTTCCTGGGGAGAGGGAAGCTGTGAAAGAATTCCAAATTTCGGCAGGGAACGCTTCCTGTAGCGTTCCCCGTCCCAGTGGTCGCACTTATTTTCCGATAGCTTGGCCTCCAGCAAGAAACGGCGTCCGTTCCCTACGAGGCACCGAATTCTTTCACAGCTTCAGGGGTGAAAGCTTGATATGATAAGCTTTCACCGTAGAGCCGGGTGAGGGTCATGATGTAGATTACCCCTCGAAACTCACGCCTCAATCACTATCAGCAAATCTTTGGCATCGACTCGCTGACCCGATTCGACCAGCACCTGGCTGATCCTTCCCGATATGGGGGCATAAATGGTGCTTTGCATTTTCATGGCTTCCAGCATTAGCAGCTTGTCGCCGCGCTCGACCTTTTGTTGAAGCTGCACAAAAAGGCTGGTGATCACACCCGGCGAAGGTGGGCCGACGTGACCAGGATCACTTGGGTTCACCTTGGGATGGGCTGGGGTGGCTGCGCGCAAAGCCTTGTCGCGGACAACAATCTCGCGTGGTTGACCGTTGAGTTCGAAGAAGACCGTGCGCTGTCCATCGGGATGAGGTTCGCTAACAGTGAGATACTTGATCACCAATGTCTTGCCAGGCTCGATATCCACTGTGACTTCTTCCCCGGCCCGCATGCCGTAAAAGAACTGGGGAGTTGGTAAAACACTGACGTCACCAAAGCTGTGCCGCGCTCGGACGAATTTCAGGTAAACCTCCGGATAAAGCAAGTAGCTAAGCACTTCATCATTCCGGACCGCTCGGCCTACCTTCTTCTCTAGCATCTGCTGGGTTCCATCAAGATCTGCGGGAGCTAAGCCTCTTCCCGGACGTCCTTTTTGCGGCTTGGCTCCGCGCAGGATGATTTTCTGCAGCTTGAGCGGCCAGCCACCCGGAGGCCTGCCAAGAGAACCGGCAAACATATCCACAACAGAGTTGGGCAAAGCAAGGTTGTGATGGATGTCGAGATTGAGCAGATCCTCTGGTTTTATTCCTTTGCTCATAAGGAAAAGGGCCATGTCACCTACCACCTTGCTGGAAGGAGTGACTTTGACAATATCACCGAAGAGGCGGTTGACGTCGGCGTAGGTCTTCTCTACTTCGGTCCAGCGATGGCCTAACCCCATAGCCATTGCCTGTTCGCGCAAATTGGTAAACTGCCCCCCAGGGATCTCATGTTGATAAACCTTTGCATCTCCTGTGCGAGGGCCACTGTCAAAGGGCAGATAAAACGTTCTCACCTGTTCCCAGTAATCAGAGCATTGATTAAGTGTCTCAACGTCAAGCCCCGTATCACGCGGCGTATGCCGTAGTGCTTCAACCAGTGAATTCAAGCTGGGTTGGCTCGTCTGTCCGCTCATGGAAGAAATGGCCGCATCTGCCACATCGACGCCGGCCTCCGCAGTCTTCAGGATGGAGGCAGCATTCACGCCGCTGGTGTCGTGGGTATGGAAATGGATGGGAATCCCAATCTCGTCACGCAGAGCCTTTACGAGCTGAAATGCCGAATAGGGCTTGCAAAGTCCAGCCATGTCTTTGATGCCGAGAAAATGTGCTCCCCACTTCTCCAACTGCTTGGCCATCTTGACGTAGTAATGCAAGGAGTACTTAGGGCGGCTGGGATCCAGAATATCCCCAGTATAGCAGATAGCCGGCTCACAGACGGCGTGGGTTTCCAGCACCGCATCGACGGCCACGCGCATATTCTCTACTGAGTTTAAAGAGTCAAAAATACGAAAGACATCAATCCCCTGTCGGGCCGATTCCTTGACGAATCCGATCACCACATTGTCAGGATAACTGGTGTAGCCGACCGCGTTGGAGGCGCGCAGCAACATCTGAAAGCAGATATTGGGAACTGCCTGGCGTAGATGCCGCAGCCGTTGCCAGGGGTCCTCCAGCAAGAATCGCATAGCGGCGTCAAAAGTGGCGCCTCCCCACATTTCGAGGCTGAAGAGACCCGGCAGGCGATGCGCAACTGCTTCTGCAACACGAAGGATGTCTAACGAACGGACGCGCGTGGCCAGGAGCGATTGGTGAGCGTCGCGAAATGTCGTGTCTGTGATCAGCAACCGTTTTTGTTTTCGAGTCCATTTGGCAAAATTTTTCGGCCCCATTTTCAGCAATAACTGTCTGGTCCCATCGGGTGTGGAAACGCCTTTAGGGAAGGGCACCTCAGAAAGGATAATCGGCTCACTCTCGCTGCTGCCAGAGCTATAACCTTCTGGCCATCTCTTGCCGGCAACCTCTGGATTTCCGTTGATGATGACATCACCGAGGTAATTCAATATTCGAGTGGCTCGATCCCTCCGACGAACAAAGCGAAAGAGATCGGGAGTTTCATCCAGGAATGTGGTCGTGGTCTGGCCCGCTTGAAACTGATTGTGGTTGACCACATTCTCCAGGAATGGAATGTTGGTCTTTACTCCACGAATGCGAAATTCTCGCAGCGCCCGATCCATGCGCTGGCAGGCTTCTGGCAAAGTATTTCCCCAAGCCGTCACCTTCACCAGAAGAGAGTCGTAATAAGGGGTGAGAATGGCGCCTCCGTAAGCGGTTCCACCATCGAGACGGATGCCAAAACCAGCAGGAGAGCGATAGGTTGTGATCTTGCCATAGTCCGGCGTGAAATTATTCTCTGGGTCCTCAGTGGTGATACGGCACTGAACCGCATTCCCATGGAGTGGGACAGCCTCTTGAGCCGGGAGGGAAAGCGGCGCCTCGTGTAACTTGTGCCCCTGGGATACCAGGATTTGCGATCGCACCAGGTCTACCCCGGTTACCATTTCCGTGACCGTATGCTCCACCTGGATACGCGGGTTCACCTCGATAAAAAACCACTCTTCCGTTTCGGCATCCACCAGGAACTCCACCGTGCCTGCGTTACTGTAATGAGCGGCACGGGCCAACTGGACAGCGGCATCGCAAAGCTCGCGGCGTAGTTTCGGGGAAATACCTGAGGCAGGAGCCACTTCAACAATCTTTTGATGACGGCGTTGGACCGAGCAGTCACGCTCATACAGATGCATCACGTTCCCATGCCGGTCGGCCAGAATTTGTACCTCGATATGTTTCGCTCGTTCGATGTATCTTTCCAGGAAAAGCGAACCATCGCCGAAAGCCCCCTCGGCCTCACGGCGGGCTTCTTCGATGCGGGTTTCCAGCTCGGAAGCGGAGCGGACAATGCGCATCCCCCTTCCACCGCCGCCAAAAGAGGCTTTGATGATTAATGGAAATCCTATCTCCCGCGCTGCCTTCCTGGTGGGCTCAACCCCCATCACCGCCTGCTCTGTGCCAGGAACGACTCTCACACCGGCCTTCAACGCTAAATGCCTGGCAGCAACCTTATTCCCCAATAGCTCCAGCAACTCCGGTTCAGGCCCGACGAAGCCAATGCCCGCTGCCTTACAGGCCCTGGCAAAGGCTGGGTTCTCCGACAAAAACCCGTAGCCCGGGTGAATTGCATCGACTTGTTTTTCCAGTGCCAGACCGACAATCCCCTGTACATCCAGGTACGCTTGAACAGGCCCTTTGCCTTTTCCAATCAGATAGGCCTCGTCCGCCTTGAAACGGTGTAATCCAAGACGATCCTCTTCAGAATAGATAGCCACCGTCCGCAGTCCTAGTTCGGAGGCCGCTCGCATGATGCGTATGGCAATTTCACTTCGATTGGCAGCAAGGAGTTTTTTCACGGTTTCAAAATCGTGATAGTAAAAGTAGCACTGGGCAACGAAGAGTTAAGAGGATAAGAGAGGATACCTCGAGCCTGAGCCAGCGTGGATTTACCTTGACGGTCGTAAGGATCAAAAGGGAACGAAGGGAAGGTGATGCGGCTGCCCACAGGCAGTGTGATGCGCCAACCTTCAAATTCCACCCACGGTCCGGCTTCTTCGGCTCGGATTTCAACGGATTTGTCGTTAAGGGAGAAAACTCCGCCTGAAGCCGTTTTGCATGTATTGCCAGCTTTCAGACGAAGCAAGAGCTGACCGGTTGTGGAACTTTCAGTGTCGAGCAGTTGGGTTTTGATACGCATCTCCTTCTTATTCTCGGGAGAGATCTCAATGGACGCCCGCTTATCCTCGTAGGTGAGAATCACGGTGTCTTTGGGATTATCCTCCCGAACTTCTCCATTGGTTGGGATGTGGGCCAGTCGCCCGGCTCGAGGAAATATGAAATTGCTCCATTCAGCCTGGGCTTTGGAATTGCCTCCGCCGATGATTAACCCCAACTGCTCATGCCAAACGCTGATGAAATTCTGTCTGTCCAAAGCCCAACGGTTCTTGATGGGGGTTGCCGTAAACCCGCTCACACAGTAAAACCAGGGTCCTTTGCGCTGCACCACCGCTTTGTTTCCGGCGCGCATAGAGTAAGATCTTTTTTCCAACGCCAGCTTCTCTTCTTCACCGTCATGGTAGTAGCGATAATTCCTCAGAAGATTAGAAGTCAAGGGCAAAGCAGTCCGGCGTTTGAGCATTTGCAGGACGAGAAACTTGGCAAGGCGGCGTCCTTGGGGGAACTGGCTAAATGCAAAATGGCCATTGGACAGGACAGCTGGGTTGTAACCCGATCTTCCATCCAGTGTTTCCACCAGCGTCCCATCCGGATAAACAAATTTGGTTTGAAACTCCACTCCCCGCTCCAGGTAGGGCACCACTACCAAATCCCCCGAATATTCATAATAGAGAGTGATCGCCTGCAGATACTCCACATTTTGAGAAGGAGACGGCCCGCCAAACTCCGGCCAGTAGCCCAATGGGTCAAGCGTTTCCAGGGCCGAGTGAATCATCCTCTGCCCAGTTTGCTGCCATTCTTTGCGCTCGAAGATCTGTCCTGCTCGAAAGAGATTGAGACCATCCCACGTGCTTAAGCTGTTGACCTCAAAATTCCCCCACGCCCAATTGACTTCCTCATCGCGAAATATCCCGCTGTAGAGCCGTTTGTTCCGATTTCCCAGAATCTGCAGATAAATCCCTTCCACCATCTTCTGGATTCCTTGTTCCCAGCGTTTCTTACGCTCCTCATCCATCTTGTCTTTGAGCAGCACAAAGGTTTCCAACCAGGATGTTAGAGTTGCATGCAGATAGGTCCGGCCCCAACTTGTCCCATCGCTTTTGACCATCTCTACAGACCCGTCAGCGTATTGTGAATCGTAAATGGCATCTCCACCCTTCAAGGCGGCATCCAGCAATTGAGGATCTCCAGAAAAAGGATTGGCCTTATCCTTCAGGCTGTACATATAAGCCAGCGGATAAATCACTTCTTGCATATCGATCCCCCAGCCACCAGAAGCAAATCGCCCCGTTTCTTCGATGAAAGATTTCATTGTGACTGGAATGCCTTTGAGGATTTGCTCGAGATAAAAGGCCCTGGGGTCGACTTTTTCGAGGCTCAACTCGTTTTTGGCGGCATTCAGAGTTCTACTTAGAAGAAAGCCGAAGCTTAAGATGAAAAAGGAAATGAGCGAAAATACGAGTGGCCGCTTTCTCCGAAAGAAACCGTTGCGGTATGAGAAATTCTCCGTCAGGAAACGGTGGTTGGCTCCGCAATGTCCCGATTTGCCCATGGAAGACTCCTTCTGCCTTGCCGCGTTATGCGCAAAAGCCCGGTCATTCTATCTACAGAGTCTTTCCCTCGTCAATTTGAATGTCGCGGCGGCTGTAATGCAATCGCATGTCATTGGTAGCCACGATGAATGCGCTTTCTGCATTCATCGTGGGCTTTTCCTGGCCGCTGCAACTTCCCACGAAAAACGCAACCAGCGCGTTTGTCGTGGCTACCAATGATTTCACCCGTACTGAGAAGCTATGACAAAATTGGATTCCCCACGGCTCCGCCGCCCGATGTGCGGAAGGGCTTGGCCCTTCCGCGAGATGCCCACCCTCTCACCTGTTTCCCTGGAGTTTGGACATTTTCTTGGCATGAAAGCAGGTTTCCCCCTCACCCGGCGCTCCGCGGGCCACCCGTAGATCATCCCTCAAAACGTCCA
>JBGOVH010000360.1:0-4054 GCA_041478005.1 Terriglobia bacterium
CATAAGCAAACTCGCGGCCATTTTTCGAGTCTCCCTGAGCACCAACGAACCGTTCATCATAAATAGTGCTTGCGGAGCCACCACGGTGCTTTGGCGGTCTCCATTCAGAACACTGGGATCACCGAAGTCAAAGGCTTGGAAGACATCGTAGAGCGAGCTCCGAATGATGGGGAGGTAGATGGATCGGCGGTTGGCGTCATAGTTCGTCGTGTCACGGTTCTTTATGCTGGTTACGTATTCTCGCTCTTTGAAAGTGAGCATCGAGCCCCCCATGGTCAAGTCGAACCCCTCACCCACAGCGATAATGGCATCACGAATCTCCTCAGCTTCAAGCCGCCGCCGATCCATTCGCCAAAACAGCTTGTTTTCCGGGTCCACCTCAGTCCCCTTCTCGTCCAAGGCAGTGCTCATCTGATAAGTGCTAGAGAGCATGATTAACCGGTGCATTGTTTTGATGGACCATTTCTCCTGAATAAATCGTCGGGCCAACCAATCGAGCAACGGCAGATTGATCGGAGGCTCGCCAAGTCTTCCGAAGTTGTCAGTGGAAGGAACGATTCCTTTTCCGAAGTGCCAGCGCCAGATTCGGTTCACCATGACCCGACTCGTCAAAGGGTGATCTTCTCGAGTGAGCCACTGGGCCAGCTCCAGCCGGCCGCTGTGTCTGGTATCAATGGGAGTCTGATCCTCTCCCGCGATCACTCTCAGAAACCGTCGAGGAACACGATCGCCGAGAGTGAGATGACTACCACGAATGTGAATGGGCAGTTCACCGATCTGCCCCTCGGTCACCCCCATCGCACGCGGAAACTGAGGAGTCGATTCTTCCAAAGCCTTAAGCTCTTTATTGAGCCGCTCGATTTCTGCCCTGGTCTCGACGGAATAATACCGGTCGGGCTTGGAAGGGACACGAAAAGGCCCAAATTTTTCGTAAAGCACCTGTCGAAGCGCTTCCAGAGCTGAATCGGCCAGCCTCTCCTCCTTATCATTACCCTTCTTGGGGTTCGTATCGTCGTCTTCCACTTCGTCATTCTGTAACGCTGCTGCAGGATGGAGCGCCCTCCAAGCGCCATCGGCGCGATCGAAGAGACTCTGGTAGAAGGCCGACAGTTGTTGTCGAGTCGACGGCTTGACTCCAGCGAATAGACGGGCCACCGGCGAGGTCCACTCCGACATCGAATCATAGGCCTGCGTTCCGAAAGCATGCCAGGCATAGAGGACCGAGGCGGGAGCGCCCCGTGATCGGCGCAGATACTCAGCCCACTGCAAGAGAATATCCGGATTGATTCTGTAGTCGACCGCAAGTTGTGCGGTGGTTTTCGGAACGACGGCGCCCACGGGCAACGGACTCGGAGCCACGAGCAGCTGGTCGAAGTATGGGAATGGCCCGTCAATCTCCATTCGAACGGTGTTGTGGCCTTGCCGAAACGGGAAGATGCCAATCGCCGTCCACAGTTGGGCATCTGGAGTGGACGTTCGGTTGATTTCCGGTGGGGCACCTGCCTGAGCCAGAGCCCCATTGATCTTGATGTCGAGGGTGTGAAACTGTGGGGAGGCTTGGCGGATTTCAAGTTGGTAATTTCCGTTTTCGGGCAGGACGAGCTCATATTCCACAAAATAAGGAGCTGCCTTCGTATCGACCAGCACGCGGGGATCTTCTGCGTCTTTCGTGAATTCCGCGTCGACGTTCCCGCGTGAAAAGTGGATCGCGCTAACGGTCACCAGACCAGACCTGTCCGCTTTCTCCGAATCTCCAAGCACCGATTGAAGCTTCATGGACTCATACCGCAAGAGGTCAGTGCCCGCTAGTAAGTAGGCTCTGACGTTGCGACGTGCCTGGTCGGAGATTTGCCTGTCAGTCGGCCTTGAAAGCCGACTAATCTCTTTCTGCTTGGCTTCGATCTTCTTGTTGTGTGCCTCGAGCCGCTCTCGGTCTTCTTTTGGAGCTAGAACATGTTCATGCCACTTTGCGACAACCTTAAAATTCTCCATCGTCTTCGAACTTTTGAAGATCCCGGCAAGTGAATAATAGTCAGCCGTCGGAATGGGATCGAACTTGTGATCATGACAGCGGGCACAACCGACGGTCAGCGCCATAAAGGCACGGCCCATCGTGTCGATCTGTTCGTCAACGATGTCCATCTGCATTTTCACTGGATCATCCTCGGCGAGCATCTTGGCCCCCAGCGAAAGAAAACCGGTGGCGGTCTGGCGCTCGTAAATCGTGTCTTCGTCGCGGGCAGCTGGCAAAAGGTCCCCCGCCAGCTGTTCGTGGATAAACTGATTGTAAGGCTTGTCTTTATTGAAGGCGTTGATAACGTAGTCGCGATACCGATAAGCGTTCTTGTAGACGAGGTTCTCATCCAATCCGTTGGAGTCAGCATAGCGAGCGACGTCGAGCCAGTGTCGTCCCCACCTCTCCCCATAACGTGGCGAGGCCAGAAGACGATCCACCAGACGGGCAAACGCCTCCGGAGAATTATCGGCCAGGAATGCCTGGACTTCTTCAGAAGTGGGAGGCAGGCCAGTCAGATCAAATGTCGCCCGGCGTATCAAGGCCCGCTTGTCGGCCGGTGGCGCAGGTCTTAGCCCATTCTCCTCAAGTACTGCCAGGATGAATGCATCTACAGGAGACTTCACCCATCCGGGCTGCCGCACCTCGGGAATACGAGGCTCTTTTGGAGCCTGAAAAGCCCAGAAAGACTTCCCGGCCGGGGTGGTGCGGTCACCCTCAAGGGCCGTATCCTTGACTCCCCAGGGGGCTCCCGTCTTTACCCAGGCCGTCAACGTCGCAATTTCATCGTCTGCCAACTTACCCGTGGGAGGCATGCGAAGGCGTTCGTCACCATAGTTGATCGCTGTAACGAGCAGGCTCCTTTGTGGCTCTCCGGGTACTATCGCGCTGCCACGGCTGCCCCCTTTACGCAAACCTGACTCACTGTCGAGTCTCAGCTCACCCATAACGGGTTGGCTGGTACTTGAATGACAGACGTAGCAATGCTTCGCCAACAACGGACGAACCTGCTTCTCGAAAAACTCGGCACCGTTCGAGTCCTGGGCACTGCCTGTGGGGAGCCAACTGAAAGCACAGATCGCTAGAAGCAAAGACCCATGCAGAAATGGAGTGAGCTTACGCATAGTAGAACCGCGAATTAAATCAGGCTACCAGAAAAATCTGAAAGATTTTCATGAATCATCCCTTACTACGTGTTCAAAGATCAAGGAGGCAGGTGCATAAGATTATCATCATCGATATCACTATAGTCAATCAGCGAACTCCTTACGCTCGCCTGTCTTGAAAGTCAAAAGCTGATCCTCGAACTCTTGACCTCGAGGAAATGGACCCAGCGGCCTAACTAGCCGAACTTGACCGCCCTTCTCAGACAGGATTGACAGCCGAGTGACTTTGCCTTTACGTCGTTCTGCTGAAACCAAGAAGGCACCTTCGGCTCTCAAGTTTTCAAAGGAAACATCTGGCCATGAGTCTGGAACGGCAGGAAAAATTCTCAACCTTCCCGCCCAGCTCTGCAAAAGCATTTCGTTTACTGCATGGGTAAAACCACACTCCGACTCCATGGTGTAGATGAAGGTTGTGTAAGGAGCCGTGAAGCCGAGCTGTTGATAATCTCCGTTCGTGTGAAAACCATTGGGCAAGACGAAGGCTTTGGCAAAGATTTGCAGGAGATTCCAGGCGTGGTTTCCTCGCCGCAGCCTTGCGGCAATGGGAATGCTGTTTGGGAAGGAATGTCCTGCCCATTCTCCCAAGCCATGATAAACCCAATTCCTTAGGGAAAGGTCAATCAACTTCCGGTCCTCCTCACTCCCTTCAATGGTGAGGTCCTCCCCTGGATAGATTGGAAACAGATGCATCGGATGACGGTGAGAGCGGTCGTAATCCGAGCTTGGCTGCACTTTCAGTCCACTATTCCCGATGGGATAGGGCGCGAGCTTCGCCACAAGGCCCTTCCAACGCACCCGTTCAGGTTCATCAATGCCAAGTGCCTCTGCCGCAATAATGCAATATTTCGCTAAATTACGAATCAGTGAGAGATCG
>JBGOVH010000205.1:0-5399 GCA_041478005.1 Terriglobia bacterium
CTCATTGTGTGGCGGTCTGTAGTGCGCGTGGTCATACACCCTCCTTGTGTTGAACACTATCGGCGCTTTGAAAGGATACTGCAGATCATTCGGGAGCAGTTACTGTACCATCGTCCAATCACCTACTCTGAATTCGTTGCTGGCTGGCGCAGCAAGAATGGAACTGCCGTTGAGTGAATTCATTATTCGAACATCCTTGCCAGGATTGCCCGATGTTGACAAATCTTCCACTCGAGCTCTTAAGCCAGCATCAGAGGGACTCACCTCAGATGTCTCAGTGTATGTTCCTATAAAGATGAAGCTCAAAATCAAATGGCATGTTGAATCGATCGCGGGGCTTTTGATCATCTTAATACTGGGGTTGTATTACGTTGTCTTGTTCTTTCTTTTTTATCTTATTAACCGCAAGTGATGGAACGATCCCAAGAATCCGTCTACTGGCGGATTGTGTCAGGAACAGAGCTGGGCAGAACCATCCAGAAAGTCCTTTCTCAAAAGAGGAGTGAATAGGGCATGCGATTCGGCAACGCCAGCCTGGGCCAGTCCATTGAGTCGAAGGTGATCACAGGAAGCCTCACTCTGTTTTTCAGTGTAGCTTGTCTTACGAGAGCGCTCTTCGCGCAGTCCGTGCAGGTGACCCTTGTCGAAACTCACTTCACAGTAACCGACAGGAGCGGGCACCTCGTCACTGACCTGGAACGGGATAACTTCACCGTCTTCGATAATGGTATTCGGCAGGAGATCGCCGAGTTCAGCAAAAAAATGCAGTCGCCGCTTAGCCTCGGGTTGGTCATTGACCGAAGTCAAAGCGTGAGCGGCCGGTTTCAATTCGTGCTGGAGGCAGCGTCAAGTTTCGTCAAGTCAGTCATGCATAAGCAGGATGATCGTGGACTGCTGGTGGCATTTGACTCCAAGGTCTACTTGCTTCAGGATTGGACTGCTGACCCAGAATTGCTCGCTGCTAATGTCCGCAAACTCAGTGCGGCAGGTGGGACCTCCCTGTTTGATGCCATCTATAAGACAAGCCGCAACAAGTTCAAAACCGATGATCCACGAAGGAAAGCTTTGGTACTGATCACTGACGGCGAAGACACCACAAGCCGGGCAACCTTTAGGCAGGTTCAGGACATGGCTCAGCTCTCAGGCGTCACCGTTTACGTCATTGCCTTTAAGCCCGAGGACTCTCTCAATGTACGCGAACTGCAGGGAAAGCGCGTCCTGACCGAACTTGCCGAATTGACCGGCGGACGGGTTTTTCAGCCCGAAAAACCACAGGATGAAAAACTGGCAGCACTCTTTACACGCCTGGAAGGCGAGTTAAGAAACGAGTACAGGATCAGTTACTATTTGGACACTCCCTTGGATAACACATTCCACAAAGTCAGGATAGAAACCCGAGACAGCAGGCTTGTGGTTTATTCCCCCAAGGGTTTTTACGCCAGGAGGCGAACTGATCTTCCTTAGGTGTAAGCCACACTGCTGCTCGAGGAGATCACATACCAGGAGGGCAGATGAAAAAGCAATTGGCACTGATTCTACTTTGTCTGGCCGTGTCCATTGCACTTGCAGGATGCAATGGGAATTACTATCTCGCTACCAGGGCAATTCGCCAGGTCACGGGAAAGAAAATGCGATTTCACCCCATTGAGCCAATGCAAGATGTCCTCGCTGCCCAGTATCGGCTTTTGGAAGTGAAAAAATTCGATAATTTCATGCTTGACCAGATTCCGCCGCCAATGGAGCAATACTTGAATGACAGGGTGTTCAAAGAGCTGCAAGCTTCGGCTCTATTTTCTGAGGTGGTGAGGCCACACGATGAGGCTACTCCTGAAGAAAAAGTGACGGAATCTTCCAAACCAACGCTGATTTTCGAGGGGGCGATTGATGACTACTCTCCGGGATATCGTGGCCTCCGCTACCTCGAACTCGGCTTTAACCATGTCGCCGTCACTGTTCGTTTTCAGCTTAGGGACAAGTTGACGGGAGAAGTCATCGGCAGTGCCAGCATCACTGCCCAGGACAACCGGGCTACGGGAAGTGCGAAATCCGCAATTGATAGGATTGCCAAACGGATCGACGGATTTATGAAGTCCGAATCCAGGAAGCATCCAAGACGAGTCGCAGAAATCCAATGAGTGAGAGACGTTTTCAAATAAGCCTCTGCTTTCTCTTTTGCCTTCTCGGATTCGGGGCAATCGATTTGAGGTGCTTTGGTCAAAGTAAGGCTTACTCTCCAAAGAATGGGGTCTTGAATTTCAAGGCGATTGTATTTGGCGGTGCGTTTCGGGTTTCCACTGCCATCCCGCTGCATGGGGACTTTTCCAAGTTCCAGCGGGTGGAGATTGTACGACTTCGGAGCCGCATTGGTAACGACATCGCTCCTGAATTGCTGAACCAATTGACCCAGACACTGCGCAAAGAGTTTGAACGCGGGGCACGTTTTACTGAGGTCAGCGTTATGGACTCCTTTCAGAAACCTGAGCCGGCCGTCGTGCCGCGAGCAAAGAAGCCCATCCCAGACGATTTTAGAGAGGCCGATCCGCTGGAAGCCCCCTTGCGCAGTTGGGACGATTTGAAGGCATTCGACGAGCAGAGACGGCTCGCTGCTCTTCGTGAAGAACGCGAGGAACGAACTGGTGTTCTGGCTGTAGTGGGTGAAGTCATAGACTATGCAAAGGGAAACAAGTTCTTGCAGCTCGTCCCATTGGACTTGGGGAACGCCGTCCTCACGGTGCGGTTCTCCTACTACGACATGGAGACGGGCGAAGAACTCGGACGGCAGGTGGTTTCCAGCGATAACTCCTCAAAGGTTGTTCCCAGTGTCATCAGCCCGCGCAATGCCTTGACCGGCATCGTGGAAGGGATGGTCGACCAGGTTACCCGCCGCAAGGTGGCGGCGGAGCAGTAATGGGCCATGGCAGGGGCTTGTGATCATGGAGGAGCAAAACCGTGGGACGCATGCCTGTGTTTAGAAAAAGGTATATCAGCTTCGCGCTCGCTGCCGGACTCTTGTTCCTGTTTTTCGACAAGGCGGAGTGGAGGGTGATGCTGAGTGAACTAAAGACTGCCGAGTGGGCACTGCTGGCGGTTGCCGTGGTCATCAGATTCATCTGCTTACTCAGCGCCTCGCTCAGATGGCAGGTGCTTTTATTGCCAGTGAAGCGAGTCGCTCTTGCTCCGCTGTTTTCAGCCATGATGATTGGAATATCCGCAGATACTCTGGTCGCCATGCAGAGCGCTGAGGTCATCCGGCCGTATTTACTCAGCCGATGGGAGAACATTCCTTTCGGCTCAACCTTTGCCACCGTGATGGTGGAATGGCTTGTCGACTTGCTTGCAGTTGTTACCTTCTTGATTGCCTCCATGATGGCCCTTCGAACCTCAGCGGCGGGTGATTCCAGCTTCCAGCTCGCCAAGCTGGACAGAGTGGTTCTAGCAGTGCTTGTCGGGTCACTTGTGGGCTTGGGGCTCTTGTGGCTTCTCGGCTGGCATGCAAATGGCATTGAGCGCTTCTTCTCGAAAAGATCCTTACGTGAGGTGCCCACGCATCGCTTTGCCCGCTGGATGAAGTCCTTCGGCCAAGGACTGGAGGTCGTGCAGCGGCCGAAGAGACTGGTTGAAGTATTTGGCTACTCTCTCTTGTCATCCTTCCTGGTAGGTCTGACCTCCTGGGTGGTCCTGAAGGCTTTCGGGCTGTCTCTCCCATTCTTCGCCTCCTTCATCCTTGTGGGGTTCATTGCTGTTGGAGGGATGCTCCCAACGCCTGGAGCGGTTGGGGGCTTTCATGCAGCCTGCCAGTTCGGGCTGGCCGTATATTTCCAAATCGAGCCGGCTCGAACTATCCTGCCGGTTGTGGGTCTCCACGCAGTTTTATTCATCCCACCCACTCTCGTGGGGCTGTTCTTTGTCGGTCGGGAGAATCTTACGTTGAGAAAGATCCAGGAAGGTGGAGCAGCTGCCAGCCTTGACGGGCAGTGAGGAGGGTAACAACTGACAAGAGGAGCCTTATTCCAGACGAGCCCGCCCATCCGCCCCTTTCCCCAATGGGGGCGAGGGACCATTCCCCGTTCAGTTACCGCCCTCTGCCCCGGGGGAGCCTTTGGGGAGTGGATGCCCGAATGTTGGGTGAGGGCGCAGTTCTCAACGGAGCACCTATTTTCAGGAGGGATGAAAGAGGATCGGGGGTCGGCGACCTCTCGAGTAGCAGCAAAATGTCGTAGTTCACGCACGAGAGACGGTTGGTGTTACAATCTCATCCCTAGGGGGATCTTACAGATGAATGAAGAGAGCGTAGCGATACTTGAAATCAGCCAGGGGGACGGTTCCACGACCCCTCGACCCGCAAAAAGCCGGCCAATTCGCGGGATCACCAAAATTGTTTTCGGAATATGCTGTTACGTTGTCTTTGCGGCCACTTACTTTCTGAGGCCAAACAAACCCGTCCTCTCATTTGGGCAAATGAGAATCACCGTGGATGCATTGCTAGAAGTCACCCTGACGGTTTTGAGTTTACCGGGGTTTTTTCTGGTTTATCGTTACGGCTTCAGGACCTACGACGAGAATCTGGAGTTTGCCTTCCCCGAGTTGACAATTGAGTTGCTACTCGTGACCTCCATGATCTGGATTGCACTGAGTAACGGTATTCATCTGACCAGCAAGCTGGTTGAGCAAATCCTTGTCAGTTCTGATGCGTCCAGGGGATTGGCGTGTGGAAGGAGCATCCATTACCTTCGGCAGGTTGTGGGGCATGTGGCCCAGCACGTCGGGTGGCAAATGCTTTTTGCCTCGCTCATGTTAGGCCAGTTGAAAAGACCTTACCGAGGCAGAATGCCGTCCAAAAGCTACCTGCCCCATTGGGGCGTTGTTTTTGGCTTACTGTTTACCCAAGGGACCATTGCCGAAGGATGCATGAACCTTGGGTTCGCTTTAACATTGTTTTCGTGTGCCCTCTTCGGCTATCTGGGTTACAAATCAAAACTCCCATCCCAAGAGATTCCTGTACTGAAATTCTTTCTGTCCAGCCAGCTCACATTTCTCTTTGGGATGATTTTATACTGGTCGGCCTTTCCCCGCTGAAGGAAGCAGAGATTGCGGTCTTGCTGAGCTTTGATTGCAATTCCAAAACAAACTGTTAATGAAAGGATAATCCTGCGAGTGAAGGGACTAGGCATTCTCTTTCTGATAATGTGTATCAGTGCTCCGCTGCCGTGTGCAGAACGCACCGATGGAACAGTGCTGCTGAGTGCCAATGAGATCTTTTCAAGACTAGAAAAGGAAAACATGATCCGGGCCGTGAAGCTGCAAAGCTATTCGTCCGTTCGGCGTTACTCTGTGTTTGAAAAGAACAAGCCAGCTGATGCGGAAATCAAGGTCAAAATGGACTTTATCAGTCCCTCTAC
>JBGOVH010000401.1:0-3841 GCA_041478005.1 Terriglobia bacterium
CGCGCCAGGCGAGGCCGCACCCCATGCCGACGACACGGTGGATTTCGCCTATGTAACCGATACCGCCGAGGCGATCGCGGGCTTGCAGATGGCGCCCTCCCTCAACCATTCGATCTACAACATCGGCGGCGGCAAGAGCCTGTCGAACCGCGAGATTGCGGACGCGGTTCGGAAAGCGGTGCCGGGCGCGAAAATCGAACTCCAGCCTGGGCGGAGCAACGTTCCGAAATACCCGGCGCTCGATCTTTCACGGATTAAGGAGGATATCGGTTGGGCGCCGCGCTACACGATCGACAGCGGTATCGCCGAATATGTGTCGTGGCTGAAAGCTGGCAATCCGTATTGATCCATCTTTCACGTCTTCCGGTTCTTGGGCCTGGGATATCGATGCAATCAGGATTAAGGGAGGACGGTCTTATTTTCTGAGGAGTTACCGGCGTGCGAGCAAAGCTACCGTTTAACCTACTCTTATTTGGAACAATGATGTCGCCCGGGGCTGTCATCAGCGCCCCTCAATCAGCCGATTTTGTGGAATTTTTCGAAACACGCATCCGCCCGGTGCTGGCAAATCATTGTTACAGTTGTCATACCGATTCCCAGATGGGCGGCCTGCGCGTCGACTCGAAAGAATCACTGCTTAAAGGCGGAAAATCAGGGCCTGCTATTTTGCCCGAAATGCCTGAGCAGAGCCTGCTGATCCAGGCTGTCAGTCACTCCAATGAACGCTTGAAAATGCCGTTAGGCGGAAATAAATTAAAGGACTCCGAAATTGCAGATCTGACAACCTGGGTAAAAGGGGGTGCTGTCTGGCCTAATAGCGCAAATCAGCCTGCGTCCGTTTCAAAGAGCCCGGAGTTTGTCATCAAGCCCGAGCAGAGAGCCTTTTGGTCATTCCAACCCATCAAAAAACCTGAACTCCCTCAGGTAAAGGAAAAGTCCTGGTGCAAGACCCCCATCGATCGATTCGTCCTGGCCAAGCTTGAAGCTAAAGGACTGAAGCCAGTGGCAGCAGCAGACAAGAGGACGTTAATTCGTCGCGCCAGCTTTGACTTGATCGGCCTTCCTCCCACCCCAGAAGAAGTAGATGCGTTTCTAAAAGACTCTTCTTCCGAAGCCTTCTCAAAGGTTGTAGATCATTTGCTGGCGTCGCCGCACTATGGGGAGCGCTGGGGCAGGTACTGGCTTGATGTGGCTCGCTACGGTGAAGATGACTCCCGTGGGTTGTCGGTAGAGACATACCCGAACGCTTTTCGTTACAGGGACTGGGTCATTCAGGCTCTGAATGCTGACATGCCTTATGACCTGTTTGTAAAGGCTCAGATCGCAGGTGATCTGTTGAAGGTGAAAAATCAGAAAGAATTATTGCCGGGGCTGGGTTTCTTTGGCCTGGGTCCCTGGTTTTACGACACCACTGTTCCACTGCAGGCCAGAGCTGACGAGCGCCATGATCGGGTAGACGTTTTGACACGGGGTTTTCTGGGGCTCACGGTGGCTTGCGCACGCTGCCATGATCACAAGTTCGATCCGATCTCAACCAGGGATTACTATGCTTTGGCCGGCGTTTTCTCAAGTTCGCAATACCAGGAATATCCCCTGGCATCTGAAGACGCAGTGGATGCCTATAACGAGCACCAAAAGGGAGTCAAAGATCAGGAAGCGGCTCTCAAGGATTTCATCCAAAAAGAAAGTATGCAGTTGGGAGAGATTTTGGCCAGAAAGTCTTCCCGATATATGCTGGCAGCGTGGAAGGTCTTGCAGAAGGCCCCGGAAACCCGTCTGAGTCCGGCTTCCTCAAGCGTTATGAAGTACGCTTCAAACCCTGCATCAACGGCAGACCCGGCAGTTGCAGGGACAGCCGGGAAAAACAACGCAAGTCCTTCCCCTTCTTCAACGGCTCCTCCAAGTTTTACAAATCCCAGAATCAAATTGGTTGCTGAGCAAGAGAATTTGGACAGCGAAATTCTGGAACGGTGGGTAAAGTACCTGGGCACACCACAAAAGGATCATCCTTTCCTCAAACCCTGGTATGCCGCTTTAAAGAATGGGGCCTCCGAGGAATCTTTCAAGAAAATGGCGGATGAGTTCCAAACTTTGGTTTTGTCAGTGATCGAAGAAAAGAAAACCATTGATGAAGGGAATCACCTCATTCTGGAGAAATCCAAGCCTCCCAAGAATGCAGCCATGACTTCACTCCCCAACGGATTTAGCACCTACGAGGAATTTTGTCCCGGTTGTAATGTGAGCGTGGAATCCCTGGAACGAGACAAATACGTTCTGTGGAGTGATCTTTTCTCCACAAAAATTGATGGGAATGATCCGACTAAAAAAGAGGGCAGAGTTCTTCTTTTCCACGACGACCAGCTGGAACGCTTCTTGGGTCCCGAGTGGAAATCTCACTTGGGATCGATGCGGACTGAGCTTGAAACACTCAAGAAATCGATGCCATCGGGCTATCCCTACCTGCATGGAATAGGGGAATCCACCCATCCCGCCAATTTAAAACTTCACCTGCGGGGAAGTCCGTTCAATCTCGGTGATGAAGTTTCGCGTAGATTTCTTCCCATCTTAAGTGAAGGCGAGCCACTCCCATTGCAGAAAGGAAGTGGCAGATTAGAACTTGCTGAAGCTATTGTGCAGCATCCGCTGACAGCCCGGGTCATGGTGAATCGCATATGGAAGCATCACTTTGGCCAGGGCCTTGTGGAAACGCCAAGCAACTTCGGTCAGCTAGGAGAACGGCCTACCCATCCGGAACTGCTTGAGTTCCTGGCCGGCCGATTCATGGAGAATCGTTGGTCCATGAAGTCTCTGCACCGGGAAATAATCCTTTCCGCTACTTATCAATTGAGCAGCGAAGATTCAGAGAAGAATTTTGCCGTCGATCCGGACAACCGTTTTTATTGGCACGCTAATCGCCATCGGCTCGACGCAGAAGCTTTGCGCGACTCTCTCCTCTTTGTTTCGAGAAGTCTCGACCCGGCACTGGGTGGCCCGTCCTCCGACCTGACGGCCGAAAACCGGCGCCGTACCGTTTATGCGAAAGTCAGCCGATTCAAGCTGGATGGGACTTTGGCCTTGTTTGATTTCCCCAATCCCGGCATCACCAGTGAAAAGCGGAATGTTACCAATGTCCCGTTGCAGCGGCTTTTCTTCTTGAATAGCGACATGGTGGCGCTTCAGGCTCAACGTTTGGTTGAGCGTCTGAATGATGTTGCCACCGATACAGACGCTGCTAAGATCAAAAAGGCCTATCAGCTTTTGTTTAGCAGGGCTCTGGTTGAAACCGAGTTACAGCTGGGACTGGAGTTCTTGGGAAAAGCCCAGCCGGGAACTGGCAGCGCATCCGCATGGCAACAGTACGCGCAAGTATTGCTGAGTTCGAACGAGTTTAGTTTTGTGGATTAAGCCTCGCAAAATTTCGTGCTCATGCTCGTGCTCATGCTCGAAATGATCGTTTGAATGAAATAGTCGATGGAATTCTACTTTGACCATGAAAAGATGAGAGTTTATCAGGAGGCTCTTCGCTTCATTACTTGGTGCGAGGAGATGCTAAAATCTGAGTCGAGCCGAACAGAGGAATCTGAGACATTTTACAGATCGGATCTTGAATCGGACAATGATTCCCAGTACGAGCATGAGCACAAGCATGAGCACAAGCATGAGCATGAGAAATATTGAGGCTGTTTAGGAGGGATCATCATGCCGTATGTATCCGTTTTGCCGACGATCACTCGCCGTGAGGCTTTAAGGACAATGGGGAGCGGGTTTGGCATGCTCGGGTTGGCCAGCCTTTTGGGGAGTCCCGGACTCGGGGCCGTGACTGATGGAATCGCTTCGAATC
>JBGOVH010000183.1:0-5688 GCA_041478005.1 Terriglobia bacterium
CACCGTCGCTGGAGAGGGCTGCCGTACCATGAGCTCCGTAGTGGACATACACTCGATTTCCTTCCAGCACAGGCGTCGGGGAAGCATGACTATTCTTTGTGTGGATGGAGGCGAGATTCTCTTTTTGGAACACTTCCACGTCATGCAGCAGGCGACCCGTCTCGCGATGCAAGCACAGAACTCTTAGCGAGCGGCCATTTTCAAGGGCGGTAGTCAGCCAGATTTTCTCGCCTTGAACAACCGGGGAGGACCAACCCCGACCCGGAATAGTGACTTTCCAGGTGATGTTTCGCGTCTCGCTCCAGGAAAGTGGCAGGCCTTTTTCTGAAGAATGTCCCTGCCCTCCCGGACCGCGTAACTGAGGCCAGTCTTCAGCAGAAGAAATTCCAGCCAGGAGAAAGAAGAGAATCAGAGAACGGAAACTAAGAAACATTGTGAAATCCTTTCTTCGCTGCTTTGATTTGAAGGACTCTTCCAAGAACGGGTAGGGCATCCGTATTAAACGTCATTTAAAACGGAGGCGTCGAATCGTCGATCGACTGAAGGAAGCGTATCAACTGCTTGCGCTTCCCCGGTATCGAAAGCAACGAGGACGTTCCAACGTGGGCCGGGTTGTCCAAGACTTCGTCCAGGGTCACAGCCGTCCCATTGTGCAGGTAGGGGCCAAAGGCAAAGATCCCGAGCAACGAAGGAGGATTAAAGCCTAACTGCCCAAGCGCTGGACCCCCTTGATTCGTGACCTCAAAAGAATCAGCCGCATTGAAGGTGCCGACCAGTTTAAGCTGCCCCACAAGCTGGTTACTGACGACTTCGGAAGTCGGCGGCGGGGGAGTGAAATCAATTCGGCTCGAAGTCCAGAGCGGACCATTGTGACAGCCCACACAACCTGCCTTTTCGAAGATCCTCCGCCCTTGAAGAGCTCGCGGGTCATTGTCCGGAACAGGTGAGATGGGCCCGCGAATACCATGTTTGAAGTAGTCCGTGATGGCATCGCGGTCTGCGCTGCGACCGGCCGACGGGGGAACAAAGCGTTTCACGTTCGGGTCAGGGGTTCCGTTAGCCAGTAGAATCAGCCCACGCCCCCCGGCAGTATTCCGGGTGTTGAGCTCGAAATCGGCAACTTCGTCAAAGACTGCCGACCAGTTGAGGGCGCGCTGGATCACCTCCGAATCTTTGCTGAAAGTTCCGTTCAGAGGTGTCGAAAAACGGGGACCGGAACCAAATAACCAGACAACTCCATCGCTTAACCCGTTGGGATGGCAGCTGGCGCAAGACACCCAACCGTGGTCAGACATCAGCCCTGCATTAACGCCATTTAGCGGAACGATTGGACCAATTGACGTGTTGAAGAGCTCCTTCCCACGCTGGACTTTGGCCGCCAGCGGGTCGGTTGGCAGGGTGGTAAGCACCACCGTGTTGATAGAAGTGTCGTTGCTCAGATTGACCACGGTGACATCACGGGAAACGTAATTCCAAATGAATCCACGCGTGTCGTTGGAGTTAATGACCATGGCTCTGGGGTTCTTGCCTGCCAGGATTCGCTTGACGTTACCAGGCTGTCCTGCTGCTGGAGGAGCGTTAATGGTCGGAGTTCCGTCAGCATTGAGGTTCACCTTCACGATCATGTCCGATGCAGCCGAAACGATGTACCCGGAATCCGAGTTGTGAAGGAAAGCGACAAAGTACGGGTTTGTGATGAAGCGCTTCAGTGGGCGTCCCTGGGCATCATCCACGTCAAGCTCAAAATTGATGCCGCGATTTAGATTGACGGTCTTGCCACTGTCGGTGTCGGTCAAGACATCGACAATCGGAACCAAGCACTGAACGTTCACGTTAAACGTGTCTGGCCCATTTGGAGAAGAACCTGTCGCCGGCACGTAGAGGCGATTGTTCTTGATGGCCAGGCTTGCCAGGACATTGGGAAAAGCGCCGGTCACGAACAGATTTTCGGGCGGCGGCGGATTCACTGAGGGCTTCTTCAGTAGGGCATTGCCATTGGATTTGAACCCCGTGTCCGTCAGAGGCTCCAATTGAATGGTCTTGGTCAACTGATTATTCTGGGTCGAGATCACGGAGATCAGCCCCACTTTTCCCAAATCGTCCCCCGGCCGTAGCTCACCCGGACGATATTGGGCAAGGAAATTGGTGATATACACCTTCTCGTCACTGTCATCGGAATCACCATCGTTGGTGATCGCCAGTGCCCGCGGCTGGATAGCTGCGCGATAGATAGTCTTAACGACCTGGTCGGTTGCCGTGTCGATCACCGAGATACTGTTGGACGACGAATTGGCAACGTAAAGCCATTTCCCATTGGGGGTCAAGGCTACGGCCCAGGGCTCAGTTCCTACCGTAATGTTCTTGACAACGTTCCGAGTACTTAAATTGATGACCGAAACGGTGCCGCTGACAGCATTTGCCACGTAGGCTTTGCTATTGTCGTTGCTGATCACAATCGACTGAGGCTCGTGGCCCACCGCGACCTCGAAAGCTTTGACATAGGTATCGTTTTGAATATCAATGGCGCTGATACTGTCGTTATCGGGATTGACCGCAAAGAGGAAATGCTCTTGGCGATCCAGCACAATCGGACTGGAGTTGGTCGGCAGGGTCGGCGGCGATTGCGCTCTGGAGCGCAAGTGTCGGGGCAACAGGTAGCTAATGACGCCACATATTGCCAGGGCGAGCAGAGCAACGCGGAAGCGCCTTTTTCTTAATCTCATGGGTGTCTCCTCTCTTCTATCGAAATGAATTGACTATTTCACTTGGCTTAAGAGCGCAAAATTAGGGAATGAAGTCGGACGCAGGAATGAACGTCCCGTCATTTGAAGTGTTGTCTACGACGACGGCATAGCAGTAGGCAGAGGATTGAACCCTCCACTTGATAAAGCCGCCGCTGACAGAAGTGGGAACGGGCACCTGATTCCAGGTTTTGGCGCTCAGAGTCTGGGTGATCGTGGTCACCAGTTGTCCGGTTGAATTATAGATATCCGCGTTGATTTCATTTTGGACTTCAGAATTGTTAAAGAATCCAATGTTGACTCTGGAACTGGAATCAACGGTGATTCCAAGGCAGAAGTGGTCAATGTCTGGGACCACGTTCTCAATAAGTTGGCCGGGAGTAACGACCGTTTTGTATCTTCCACCCGCGCTGTATGTGTAAACTTCTGCGCTGACGATGAAGTCTCGGCTTGTGGCGCCACCAGGCGCGCCAGATGAGCTGTCAAATTTCACCGCACCTGCTCCAGTGTAGGAAAAGATGGTTTGCAGAAAGTTATCGTAATTTCGAATCTGACCGGCAGCCATATTGATAGTGGTTTTTCCGACCTGACCGCCAGTGTTGTAAAGCGTTACCTCTATTGGATACGACAGTTGGGTTGGGTTAAGAATCGAAACTTTTGTTTTGAAAAACGCACCTTGAAGACCTGCTACATTCGCCATTACGGGAATCGTAATGTTATCAAAAGCTGCAATTGCGTTTCGTTGATTGGCCGCAAAGGCGTCGAAACCAGAGAGTAGTGAGAGAGTCAGCACTATGAGTTTTTTCATGTTCTTCTCCTTCCTTTTTTGATGAAGATCTAGCTGAATGGCCGGATCCTGATGATGAATTGATTGTGGGTACCCGTCTGTTACGGTACCATTTATTCAACAGATTTGCATTAAGAAGGGAGGGCAAGCAGTAATCCGTTAGTTAGGGGGGAAGATGACGCGCGGCGGAGTGCGCATGCCACCCATGCGAGGTGGAGCGGGCGCTCCTGCGCACGCTGGGATGCTCTCAGGTCGGCTTTTACTTCCCCCGTAACTAACGCATCACGGCAAGCCAAGTGGCAAAGGAGAGGTGAGGTATGGTTAGATTATGGTAATAGATTTTTTTTTGGACGCAGAACTCCTAACCGCACAACCCTCATCGGGATTTTTCTGCTCTGCTATGCTGTAGTTTTGTGCCTTTGTGGCTGATGCTGCTATTAAGACCAATCTGAATTGTCCTCCCACTAACGCACTTGCTCCTTCCAATACCTTTCACCAGCTTCGCACATCCGATCTAAAACACTCTGCATTTCTTGGACTTTTCTCATCACCTCGGATTGATCAGCCTCCCGGGAAACGTAAATGGGTGGAGCCTTTAAAACCAAAGCCTTGGAAAAAGGCAACGGAATTTGGGTTTGATCCCAATTTCTTAAACAGATTTTCTTTTGCAGCGCGATATGGAAGCAAAAAACGGCATTCCCAGTTCTCTTGGCGAGCAGCATTGGACCTGGCTTGGCCACCCAGCGCGGCCCTCGCGGACCATCCACGGTGAAGCCCACATCCAAGCCCTTACGCAGATTTGCTGCCATCTCGGCCAGCGCCTTAAGTCCTCCTCGGGAACTTGAGCCACGAGCAGTGCCGTATCCATGTTTCTGCATGCACCGCGCAATGTATTCCCCATCAAAATTTTGGCTCGTCATCGCAACCATTCCCCGCCGCCGCCAATAGTAGATAGCTGGGAAAATGCTCCCATGCCAGCAAGTGAAGATGGCTCGCTTCCCTTCCTGATAGATTTGCTGAAGGTTCTCGTCGCCCTGAGTTTGCCAGCGAAGGGTCTTCCCGATCAACCAGACGAACCAGGCACCGACTTGTGAAATGACCCTGATCTGAGTTCTCTCCCAGAGTGAGAATTGTCGAGGCTGATGCCAGTAGGCCAGTCCGCGAGCGGGTTTTTGTTCACCGGCCGGGATGTTTTGAGAAGGTTGGGAGGAAGTCATGGCAGGCGTAAGACGTGAAACGCGATGCGTGATGCGTGATCCGTAATGCGTGAAGGGTAATCTTCTGTCATCTCTTAATTCACTTGAAGCTTATTACCCAAATTATGCATGAGCAAAAAAGCGCTTCCCGCAAGACCTTGTTCCGTAGGCTTCAACCCCTCACCCGCCCTTGTGAACGCTTCTCAAGCGTTCACCCCTCTCCCAATAGGAGAGGGAGGTAATCAACAAAAAAATACTCTCCCCTCGCCCCCATCAGGGGAGAGGGGCCGGGGGTGAGGGGGTAGTTGTCGCAATGATGCATAATTTGGGTATTACACTTCACGTTTCACGCCAGATGTTTCATTTCCGAATTTCCTTTGCGAGCTCTATAAGGACAGGAACGATTTTAAACACGTCCCCGACGATGCCGTAATCGGCAATACTAAAAATAGGCGCATTAGGATCTTTGTTGATGGCAACGATGCAACCGGAATTGACCATTCCTACTAGATGTTGAATGGCCCCCGATATGCCACAGGCAATATAAAGCTTGGGAGTTACCGTTTGCCCCGAGCTCCCAATCTGGTGCTCCTTGGGAAGCCAACCACCATCCGTTACGGGACGTGAGGCTCCTACAGCGGCGCCAAGGGCCTGGGCCAGGTCCAGGATAATCTGAAATTTTTCCTTGCTGGCCAGTCCACGTCCGCCGGCGACAATGATTTTTGCCTGGCTTAAATCCACTTTGTTTTGCGCCGCTTGAATGATTTCTAAGACTCTTCGTTTCAATGCCTCTTTCGGCAATGGGAGGCCGAGGTGAGTCACATTGGGTGATTTTAGAGTTTGAACTTGAAAAGCATTAAAAGCGCCCTGCTGCAATGAAACCAGATAGGGAGGATCCCCCTTCAAACCCACTTCCAGGTTGATTTTCCCATTAAAGACCTGGCGGACAAAAACCAGTTGATCC
>JBGOVH010000109.1:0-7376 GCA_041478005.1 Terriglobia bacterium
ACAGTTATATAGTTAATAAAAGATAATATTTCACTTTGCATATTAACTAGGACTTGAAGCGGCGGAAGCAATAGGGTCGCAAGTTACCAAGGCGGTGTTGAGATTAGGGAAAACTGAGTCAGGTTCCTCCATTTCCGGAGCTTGACACTCAATGCCCCTTAATATAGCATAACGTCCTTGATTTTCTTGATGATACAATACAAACAAATGACATTCCAGTTTTTCAGTGGACTTGAAACCTCATGAAACTTGCTGAAATTGCGGAACGGATCGACTGTGATCTCCACGGCGATGGATCGATCGAAATCAATCGAATTGTGGCGATCGAAGAGGCCATGCCCGGAGATTTAACGTTTCTTTCAAATCAGAAATATCAAACTAAGGTGAAGTCCACAAAGGCCTCCGCCATTATTATCTCCAGTCAAGCTCCGTCTCTACAGATCAGCTCCCTTCGGACAGAAAACCCCTACTTGGCTTTTGCCCGTTGCGTTGACTTGTTCTACACTCCGCCCAAGCCTAATCCTGGCATCCATCCAACGGCGATTGTCGCACGAACTGCCACTATTGGCCGTAACCCTTCGATTGGCCCTTTTTCATTTATTGATGACGACGTCGTCATAGGCGAGAATGCAGTGATTCATTCGCATGTCGTCATCTATCGAGGAGCCAGCATTGGGAATGATTTCTTGGCCCATTCACATGTTTCCATTCGCGAATTCACTGAGATCAGAAATCGAGTTACCTTGCAGAATGGCGCCGTAATCGGTTCCGACGGCTTTGGCTTTGCTAAAGATGGGAGTCTCTATCACAAGATAACTCAATCAGGGAGAGTTGTCATAGAGGATGATGTGGAAATCCAAGCAAACTCAACTATCGACCGCGCCGCGATTGGAGAAACCAGGATTCGCAAGGGTGCCAAGATCGACAACCTTGTTCAAGTGGGTCATGGTTCTCGTGTCGGTGAGAACTCACTGCTTTGCTCGCAGGTTGGACTCGCTGGAAGTACTGAAGTGGGGAATAACGTGATTCTCACGGGTCAGGTAGGTGTGGCTGGCCATTGTAAGATTGGGGATGGAGTTATTGCAACGGCTCAAACTGGCATCCCATCCAACATTCTGCCTGGAACGGTTGTTTCAGGTTACCCAGCAATCGATAACAAACTCTGGCTCAAGTGCTCCATTCTGTTTTCTAAACTGCCTGAAATTAACAAATCTTTAAATCTAATTAAACGTCAAATTGAGAGTTTCTTACCTAAAGAGTGAACCACATTCGCTCTTATCCACTCATTTCTTCCACATCCATGTCTCAAAGCGTTGCACAGCTTGCCAAATCGGCTAGTCTCATCAGTATTGCGACGATGTTAAGCCGAATCTTGGGTTTGGTCCGGGAGCAGCTTATTGCCTTTATGTTCTCAAGAACAGCGACTGATGCCTTCTATGTGGCATTCCGAATTCCCAATCTCCTGAGAGATTTGTTTGCCGAAGGAGCCATGAGCTCCGCCTTTGTTCCGACCTTTACGGAATACCTTCGCAAAAGAAGTATTGAGGATGCCTGGCGCCTAGCCTCCATCGTCATCAATTTTTTGTTTGTGATCCTAAGTACAGTCACAATCCTTGGGATTCTGTATTCTGATCGGATCGTAAGCATGTTTGCTGGGGAGTTTAGATCCGAGCCAGGGAAATTTGAGTTAACTGTTCAGTTGACTCAGATCATGTTTCCATTTCTTCCTCTTGTGGCTTTGGCGGCCATTGCGATGGGAATTCTAAACTCACATGGAAACTTCTTCATTCCGGCCTTGGCCCCTGCCCTGTTTAATGTAGGGTCCATTATTGTTGCCCCATCTTTATACTATTGGTTTTTGCACCACGGATGGGATCCTATTCTGGGCATGGCTATAGGAACTCTGACAGGAGGGCTCCTTCAACTTCTTGCGCAGATCCCACCTCTCCTGCGCAAAGGGTTCACCTATTCGCTGGACTTTAGCTGGGGTCACCCAGGAGTGCAACGCATCTTCCTTCTGATGGGGCCAGGCATGATCGGATTGGCTTCGACCCAGATCAACATATTCGTCAATACATGGCTGGCCACGAGCCAAGGAGAAGGGCCGGTATCATGGTTGAATTATGCCTTTCGTTTGATGCAATTTCCTCTAGGGATCTTTGGAGTTGCCATCGCCACCGCTGCCCTGCCGACGATTTCTGCGCAAATTGCAACAAATGAAACTGAATTGGTAACTCAGACCCTTTCAACTTCGCTAAGAATGGTAATGATGGTTAACATTCCGGCGTCATTAGGTTTGATCTCACTAAGCCATCCCATTATCGCTATTATTTATCAGCACGGAAGATTTAAAGAATCAGATACAGTTTCTACATCTAATGCATTGATATGTTATGCGATAGGTTTATTTGCATATTCATCTATAAAAGTCGTAGTTCCTGTTTTCTATGCTTTCGGTCGCTCAAGAGTACCTGTCTTGATTAGCACCTTCATTGTCGGACTTAATATCGCACTTAACCTGATTTTGATTCATCCTCTTGGGTATCTTGGCCTGGCTTTGGGAACCTCCCTCACTTCTTTTATCAATATATTCCTTTTGTTCTACTGGCTGCAAACGTATTTTGTCCAGATGGACATCCGAGAACTTGCGAAGAGTTTTCTTAAGATTCTGACAGCATCGATAGCTATGGGGATAACTTGTTTTTTCTTCCATAGCTGGCTCTATTCATTCTCCTTGACTGGCTCAATCGCCTGGAGGTTCACGGTTCTTTCCTGTTCGATAGTTGTTGGGCTTCTGAGTCTATCACTTTCGTGCAAGGTTATGAGAGTGCGAGAATTCAATTCAGCCTTGCAGATATTCTCAAAACGCCTAGGATTTGATTGATTGGAATCAGGAGTCAGACTGGCCTATTGTTAGGGCGTGAGGAGGATCTTACGCAAGTCAATCGCATCTGACTACCGCCTCCGACAAAATGAACGATTTCAACCCTGTCGCCGTTGGAGAGATACTTTTCGCTCCATTTTTCCTTCTTGACAACCTGAAAATTCAGCTCTATCGCCAGCCGCTCTGGGGTTAGTCCAAGGAATTGGACCATCCCTTCTAAGTTCAGGTTTTCAGGGATCGTTCTTTTTTCTCCGTTAAGCAAGATTTCACAAAGCACTGATAACTACCTTTTCTTAATCAGATATTTGATTTCGTCACTACCAATTGCTGTAGAGGCCTGAATAATCAAGGCAGCACTACCCCCTGAAAACACGGGCAAACTGAAATTCATTCGAAGGGATCCAAACCGATCCGTCTTGCCCGCGTACAATCTTGGTGAAAAAGCCGTGCCGATGACTTTGATAATGATCTGAACATTTTCAATGCGCATTCGGCTTTGACGACTTTGGACATGAAGTTGTAAGTCAACCTGAGTTCCTCCCATGAATTCTTTCGAACTTTCAACGCAAATCTCGATTCCCTGCCCCTTGTCAAGAACGGACGCATCAATTGAATCTACGAAAGTCCCACTGGAATGGAAACTACCACTCAATTCGAGGTTTTGCTCAAAGGATTTCAATGGTGCGGGAGGATGACGGACAACCTGCGGTTTGCTGAGTTCTCCAAGTTCACTGTTACCGGCAGGCATCGACTCAATTGGCTTCGGATGGAGCCTCCCTATGTCCGCAAATGGGAGGGGCGAAGGTAAACACTCCTCTTTCAGAGATGTAGTTTGGAGGGTCTTTTGAAATTCGAAGATAAAATTCCCTTCGACAAAAGCCTCCAGAGTCATTCCCTTTCGATACTTCCCCTTTTTTATGGACGTCACAATCTGTCGATGCTGGGATTCGAGAATCTTCTGAAGAAGCGACTCTTTGAATGCACCTGATTCAGTGAAATCCTCATATCGGGACCTATAGGAATCTAGGATTGCACCCTTAACATAAATCAAAGACTCAATTAGGGGATTCTTCAGTCCCTTGTCCTCGGTTTGGACATGGTATACCGTTCCGGCGTATTTAACATCCGTGTTAAACCCAGTGATCATACGCAATCATCAAGCTTCCGAGATTTTCGATAGTGGCGACATCCTGTTTGATCACGCGCCGCTGGATAAAAAAAAATAGTAGTATAGGACTTCTCTTTGCATCAAGAAAAAAATCTTGACAAAAATTGGTGTGGTCGTTATGTTTCCCAGGTTCTGCTGAAGTCATATCTATTTAGAAACAGGATGCTTAAGAAATCTAACGGCTATGCTTCTAGAACCGGCAAACTTCCCCCCTTGTCATTACCGCAAAGGTAGTGCACCACTTAAGCTTTTCGTCTCGTGAGAACTCGACTTTACCAACTTTGAGCCAAAATTTCCGCCCAGTTCACTGAACCATGAAATCTTGCGATCAGCCTGTCTATGATTCCTGAGACCCTTGCACAAAGGTATGATTCCCTCGTTAAGAATTACCCATTAAAACGATCGGCCCTGATTCCGATCTTGCTTATCACTCAAGAGGAGTTAGGATTCCTTTCTCAGGAATCTATTCAGGCTGTTTCTGAGTATCTTGGTGTCCCGGAAATCGAAGTCTATGAAGTGGTTACTTTCTATAGCATGCTCCGAACTAGACCTGTGGGAAAGCACCACATCCAGGTTTGTACTAACATTTCTTGCCTTTTGCTCGGAGGTGAAGAGATCTTTGATTACATTTCTAGGAAACTTGGAATCAAAGAGGGAGAAACCACATCGGACGGTCTTTTTTCGCTCATCGAAGTTGAGTGTTTGGGAGCTTGTTGTAATGCTCCCGCGATGCAGGTGAATTACAAGTATCATGAGGATCTAACCCTAGGGAAAGTAGATCAAATCTTGGATAACCTTGCCAAACAGGCCTAGGGGAAGAAAGTCATTCCAGGATCTTCCGTCAGACCAAAAAAATGGAAGCTGCTATATTTCTATTTCTATCTGGAATCGCCATCGTATCGGCTGCAAACATCCTGATACAAAGACACCCGATTTATAGTGCCTTGTCGCTAATTCTGACTTTTGTCGCGCTTTCTGGGATCTATATGCAAATGCAGGCTGAATTCATCGCTGTCATGCAGATAGTGATATACACAGGTGCCATTATGGTTTTGTTTGTCTTTGTCATCATGCTGCTCAATGTCAAGGCCGAGGAGCGTATCCCTGACAAACTCCGCCTGGTGAGATTCTTGGGTATTCCCTTGGTGGTTCTATTAACGGTTGAAATGGGCTTGGTTGTCATTCGTGCGTTTTCATCTGAAGACATCCAGTTGAGTAGCTATGCCACAAACCTCGCGGGGAACACTCAAAGCATTGGGAAGCTGCTGTACACTCAGTATGCGCTGCCTGTTGAAGTGACCTCGGTGCTTTTGCTGGTTGCAATTATTGGCGCCATCATCATGGCCAAGAAGGAGCTATAGTCCAAGTGATTCCACTCGGTAATTACCTTCTGGTGAGTGCCATACTTTTCAGCATTGGAGTTTATGGCTTCTTAATCAAGCGAAATATCATTACTATTTTCATGTGTATTGAGCTGATGTTGAACGCAGTCAACCTGACATTCGTTGCATTCGCCCGTCACTATTCTTTGCTTGACGGCCAAGTATTCGTTTTTTTTGTTATGGCAGTGGCTGCGGCTGAGGCTGCTGTAGGTCTAGGGATCATTGTGGCGATGTTCCGAAATCGACCGACCCTTAATGTCGACGAAAGCAATTTGATGAAGTGGTAGCTCCAAGCCCACTTAGACTTACATTTGATTTCCCCATTCTTCTGAAATGCCGTTATCCAGCCTGCTTTTGCTGATTGTTCTATTACCTCTTCTCGGGTCGTTGCTCAATGGCCTTCTGGGGAAGAGGCTCCCTCAATCCGCCATAAGCCTGATCGGTTGCTCGGTTACTGCTGTTTCCTTCATATCGGCCATCGTTGCTTTCACTAAGTTGTTGAAATCTCCAGAAACCGTTGCCACCTTTAATTTTAACTACTACCCTTGGATCGAATCTGGACGCTTCCTGGCCAATTTCGGGTTTATGTTTGATCAACTGACAGGGGTGATGGTGCTCGTGGTCACTGGAATCGGCTTTCTCATCCATGTATATTCCACTGGATACATGGCCCATGAGGGAGGTTACTATCGGTTCTTTTCCTATCTGAACCTCTTCATGTTTTCCATGTTGACACTCGTGCTGGCCAACAATTTTTTGCTGCTGTTCGTGGGCTGGGAAGGAGTTGGACTTTGCTCATACTTGCTCATCGGTTTTTATTTCCATAAGAAAAGCGCTTCGGATGCCGGCAAGAAGGCTTTCATCGTGAACCGAGTGGGCGATTTTGGTTTCATTATCGGAGTGATGCTCATTTTCTGGAATTTCGGGAGCGTTGATTTCAAGACTGTCTTCGAACAGACTCACACATTGACTGTAGAACCACTCGGGACGATTGGCCTTGTTACGGCAATTTGCCTTCTGCTGTTCATTGGGGCGACGGGGAAATCGGCGCAGGTGCCGTTGTATGTCTGGCTGCCCGATGCGATGGAAGGCCCGACGCCAGTCAGCGCCTTGATTCACGCGGCCACGATGGTGACGGCGGGAGTCTATATGGTGGCCCGCTGCAATGCCTTGTTCATTGTTTCTCCGACCGCCATGTTGGTGGTGGCGATAGTGGGGGCCGTGACGGCGATCTTTGCCGCCTCGATCGGGCTGGTGCAAAACGACATCAAGAGAATCCTGGCCTATTCGACGGTAAGCCAGTTGGGCTATATGTTTTTGGGTTTAGGAGTGGGGGCGTTCACGGCCGGGATCTTTCACTTGATGACACATGCTTTTTTCAAGGCGTTGTTGTTTTTGGGATCGGGCAGCGTGATCCATGCCTTGGGGGGAGAGCAGGACATCCGCAAGATGGGAGGGTTGAAGGAGAAGATCCCGACGACGTGGTGGACGATGCTGGCGGGGACGATTGCGATTGCGGGATTTCCGCCGCTGGCGGGATTTTTCAGCAAGGATGAGATATTGTGGCAAGCGTTTTCAAGTGAGCGGGGACATTGGCTGTTGTGGGCAGTGGGAGCGGTGGCAGCGGGGATGACGTCATTTTACATGTTTCGGATGCTGTTGATGACGTTTTATGGGAAATCTCGGATGTCGCCTGAGGTCGAGCATCACGTGCATGAATCGCCGGCGAGCATGACGGTGCCGCTGAAGATACTAGCGGTGGGATCGGTGGCGGCGGGCTGGATTGGGATTCCGCAGATTCTGGGTCAGAGTCTGGGGCATATCCCGAACGCGTTTGAAGAGTTTTTGGAGCCGGTGTTTGAACACCCGGTGAAGCTGGGGGCAGGACATGGGACGGAGGCGGTGGAGTGGGGGCTGATGGGGATTTCGGTGTTAGTTGCCT
>JBGOVH010000202.1:0-5435 GCA_041478005.1 Terriglobia bacterium
GGACCTAAATAACCAATCCATCTCTGAATCATCGAAGCTCTCATTTCCCTTTGATTATATCTCTGCAGCGCCGGCTTGAGTCGGCAAATATGCGGAAGAGCGAGCCGTCAAAAATCGGGGCGTACAAAACTGGGCAGAAAAAACTCTTGGTAGCCACGTAGGATGAGTTTGTGGGACCGTCGTTCCAAACATTGGTGCTAACGGGAAATTCAGTGAAAGGCTTTCGGACTGAAAGATCACCATGACTACACTTACCGATAGTTTCCGGATTGGTCCCTGGCTAGAACCTTTTGTATTTCAGAACTCTTGACTCCTTTCTCGTCATTAAACGTTGCTTCACCCTCTTAACGAATTCTTAACGGAATCTTTATGACTTCTTTATGTCTCGGCAGCTAAAGTGTCCTTGCCTAAATCCGCCATCGCGGATAGGGGGGAACCAATCGAGGGTCCTCAGAAAGGTGTACTACGGCGTTCTTAGCCCTGGAAGGGCGGCGACTTCTAGCCCAGGGTGGATCGCAGGGACGGCAGTCCCGGAGCAGAACCCTGGAATGAATCTCAAACACAACGCAAGCCCCGGATGGGGCGACGGAAACCCCGTTTTTGATCGAGACAACCGATTGCATTCAAGGGGTGCAGTTGTTACACCGTGTCCTTCGCCCTTTCAGGGCTCTGGATGCATGGCGCTTCATACCCAGGGTTCCGCTTCGAGACTATCGTCTCTTCGTTGCACCCTGGGCTACAAGCCAATAGCCGCCGCCCTTCCAGGGCTTTAGTTCGCCACGGTCCAGGCGGCTGGACCTGTGTAGATACCAATGCAGTGGAAATGCACTGGAGAGGACGGGGTAAGGGGGGTGACTGGCGAGATCTCTTGTGGATAGTCAATTAGAGGGCAGTACATTAGAAAGGGAGCAAGACGACAGATGTCTAAAGAAGTTGAGTCCCATAGATCCATTCCCCGAGTAGTCGTGGCCACATCGGTCATGCTCAGCTTTATTTCATTCTGGCGAGCAGCGGCCATCGTCTTAAACGATCTGGGTTCCTCCGCCTTCTACGTCGGGGGAATCGCCGAGCAGGCCGTCGGGTCTGCTGCACCCTGGTTCATTCTGGGCGTGATGCTGTTCTCCTATGCGGTGCGTGCGGTCTATATTGAATCTTGTACCATGTTTACTCGCGGCGGTGTCTATCGAAACGTAAAGGAGGCACTGGGGGGCAGATTTGCCAAAGTTTCAGTCTCGGCTTTGATGTTTGACTACATTTTGACAGGACCGATTTCCGGCGTTTCTGCCGGACAATATATCATTGGTCTGGTCGCACAAACCATAACCTACTTCGGCCATCCATGGCACCCATCCAAGGAAGCGATCAACCTGCTGGCGGCGGCGATTGCTATTTTGATCATCCTCTATTTTTGGTGGCGTAACATCCAGGGGATCCATGAGTCCTCAAACGATGCTCTGAAGATCATGTATGTGACGACTTCTATGGTCGTGATATTGATCTTGTGGTCCGGGCTAACCATTTTACTCCAGCCCGACAAACGCAGAGTCCCTCCAGCACCCGTGCCATCGAATCTATCCTTCAACCATGATGCGGTCGGCTGGCTGCCGGATATTGCGCCCAAGGCTCTGCAGGCGTTGCCCAGTGAAACCCGCCCTGCCAGAGACATTCCGTCCAACCAGTTAGAACCCCAATCCCGTTACGGTATCCCTATCAACGGCGGTGCCCTGCTGAGTCTCATTGGCATACTGATTGCATTTGGCCACTCCTTTCTGGCCATGTCAGGCGAGGAATCTTTGGCACAGATAAACCGGGAACTTGAATATCCGAAACACAAAAACCTGATACGTGCCGGGATAGTCATTTTTGTGTACTCGGTGTTGTTTACCTCCCTGGTTTCCTTTTTCGGCTACGCAACTATCCCAGACGAAGTTCGCCCCCAATACTTTGACAATTTGATCAGTGGTATTGCCATGAATCTCCTGGGGCCCTTGCCATTGAAGCTTGTTTTTCAGGCCTTCATTGTGATTGTTGGCTTTCTGATGCTCGCAGGTGCTGCCAATACAGCGATTATCGGCTCAAACGGAGTTCTCAATCGGGTGAGCGAAGACGGGGTTTTGACCAGTTGGTTTCGGGCCCCTCATAGGAAATACGGGACCACCTACCGGATGATCAATCTGATTGTCCTCCTGCAAATTCTTACCATCATTGGCTCGCGCGGAAACATCTACTTCCTAGGCGAAGCCTATGCATTCGGGGTGATCTGGTCTTTTGCTTTTAACTCCCTTGCCATACTGGCCCTAAGGTTTAAAGACAAGAGTCCGAGAGAATGGAAGGTACCTTTGAACCTTCGGCTCGGCAGCACCGAAATTCCAGTGGGGTTGACCGTCATTGCACTCGTTTTGTTTTCAGTAGCCGGGATAAACCTGATCACCAAGCAGGTTGCAACCATCAGTGGTTTATTGATGACGGCTTTCTTTACGACGGTTTTTGCCCTGTCGGAGCGCATTAACGAACGAAAGCTCGCGGTGACCGCGGCTCTTTTGGACCAGTTCAGGCTTCAGCCGCAGGAAGAAATTCTGAACGCAACCGTGGGAGTCCGGCCGGGCAATACACTTTGCCTTGTCCGCGATTACAACACGCTGGATCATTTACAGAAAGCTTTGGAGTTGACACACACGGGAAAGAAAGACCTGGTCGTCATGACAGTGGAAGTTATTAAAGGTCCTAATGCCGGCTACAAAGGGATGAGCGAACAACGTCTGTTTACAGAGTACGATCAATTGCTGTTTAGCCGGGTGGTGGCGCACGCTGAAAAGGCAGGCAAGCACGTGGATTTGCTGGTTGTTCCTTCATCCGACATTTTTGGGGCCATTGCTCAGGTTGCGGCTCAGCTAGACTCATCGATGATCATCGCGGGTCGCTCCTCGGTCATGATGCCGGAAGAGCAGGCCAGACGGCTCGGCCAAGCCTGGGAAAAACTGCCGAATAAACCAAAACATCAAGTATGCTTTCGGGTGATTGAACCCAACGGAAAATTGCGGGACTTTTATCTCGGCCCTCATCCGCCGGGCCTGTCCGGAGAGGTTGTCGAGCTGATTCATGAACTGTGGCTTGAGATTACAAGCAAGCCAGGATGGGAGCATCTTCATCATAAAGACATCGTAAGCATTGCCCTAGCTCTTTTGAAACGCGATCTCAAAAGCAAAGATTGCGAGTTTGTGCTTGAACAGTTGCGAAATAGTCTGCTGACACGGATACCCGAATCAGCAGTGCAAGTAAAACGATATGAAAAAAATAGTGAAGCACCCTGAGGCGGCGAGAGGAGTTTCTCCGGCCTTAAGTGAGTCACATCCGGAGATCGGCTGGAGTCAGATGGTCGGAATGCGCGACCGGCTGATTCCCAGCTGTTTCGATGTCAACCTCGACATTGTCTGGCAAACGGTCCATCAGGATTTGCCTCCTTTGATCGGCCAGTTGGAAAAAATTCTTGGCTCAGAGACCCCCCGAAAGCAAGGATCGCAGGTTAACCGAAGCTGCTACCCAGAAATCAGAATGAAACTAATGTAGCCTGGTCTTCAGCTGTGTCTCAGTCCAGCTAAGTCGTCGTTGAGCCAAGGACTCCCCTCCTTAGTCACGGTCACATGCCCCTGACCGTGATCGGAGGCTTTCACTCCCCTATGGAGAAGGAATGCCTGCGCATCTTGTTTCAAGGCAGGCAACCGATCATCGTGTGCTTGGCTCGGGGTCTTGAAGGCATCCGATTGCCGCGAGACTGGAAGGCTCCCTTGAGTGAAGGAAGACTTCTCTTGCTGTCGACGGCAGGTCCGAGGGTTAGACTACCGACTGTTGTCTCATCTGACCAGCGGAACCCAGTGGCTGCCGTGGCAAAGCCGGGCTGAACTGCCGATGACCGTTTTCCCACCACTGGGCCATCCAAACTCCCCGCTGCTTCTCAGCGTTTCCCTAACGGCGGACGAAGCCATCCTCCATCATCGAGATCACCTTGGTCGTTGCTCCTTTTCCACTCCTAAAACGCACAAAATGAAGAACATTCCGCGGCTTCATTCTGATGGGGCAGCGAAAGTTGACTGGTGACGCGGTATCTTGCCTACATCATGGCGATCTGATTTGAAATCAGCTTTGTATCTACTTACTTAAGAGGCCTTTGGATGCACCTTAAGAATAAATCTTGGTGCGGAAAAAACTCTGAGGATACGGGACGATTCTGACGATAAGTCATTTAGAAGGAATAAGATGAGAGAATTATTGCTCACTTTTTTAGGGAAGATCGGCATAGGTTTCAGGTGTGGTTATTAGGCCGTGTGGGAAGTCAGGGCACGGAGGAATATGCTTTGTTTTCTTTGAGTTTGCTGACGTCACAATTGCATCCGGATTGGCCCAGCGGCAGGGGAAGACGAACAGTTAGTTGGCACGCTTTTTCCTAAAAGGAGATGCTGCAGATGTCGGGATTACACCGTCAAATGAGTTGGTCCTTGCCTAGGGTTGGAGTTATGGCACGGATCATTGGACTCGCTTTATCGGCGGTCTTTCTTGCATCTGTCCCGACTTGGGGGGCCACCCGTACCTGGACGGGAGGTGGTATCACTAACAACTGGTCCGACACCGCTAACTGGTCTGGAAACGTAGTGCCAGTGGCAGCTGATCTGGCTATTTTCGATGGGACAAGTGTTAAGAATGCTACTACCAATGTCAATGTCAACGTAGCTGGCCTCGCGATCAACGCGGGGTACACCGGGACCATTACACAAGCGACTGGCTTTACTGTCACGGTTGGCATCTCCAACTTCAATCAAGCAGCCGGAACCTTTGCGGGAGGCAACTCTGCTATCACTATCAATGGCTCGTTCGTTCTTTCTGGCGGAACGTTCACGAGCACCTCTGGCACTCTTTCTGTGACTAGTGACTTCACTCATTCTGTCGGCGGAACCTTTCTCCACAACTCAGGCTTGGTGACCTTTAGCACAAGTATAGCCACGATCGATGTACCCACCACCGAATCCTTCAACAATCTTACTTTCGCCTCGGGTACGAAAACGGTGGCGCCGGGGGATACTTTGGTAGCGAATGGCCTGCTCACCCTGACGGGCGGTTCAGTTCCTGGCAGCGGCAGCATCGAGGCCCAGGGGAATATCACCCAGGGGAGCGGTTTCGGCGGGGGTACCGGCACGTTGCTGATTAATGGAGGAGGGAACCAGACCTTTACCGGAACCGCCACGGTTGCCGCTGGAAGCTTGCCTCCCGTCACCCTCAACAAACCCGGTGGCACTCTGACCCTGGCCGGAACGATTCGAACCACCACCAACTGGACCTACACGGCGGGAACCCTGGATCCGGGCAGTTCGACGGTGGTTTTTGCAGGAACGCTGACCATCAATGGTTCTCACACCTTGAACGCAGTGGAAATCCGTGGAGCC
>JBGOVH010000502.1:0-3187 GCA_041478005.1 Terriglobia bacterium
AAGGCTTGTAGTGACGACTTTGGTCGTTTCTTTTCAGCCCGAGTGTGAAACGACTGAAGTCGTTACTACCATTTTTTCACACCTTCTCCGTTACAGGGGAAATCTTTGGCAGCCACGACAAACACGCTGGTTGCATTTGTCGTGGACAGGCTTGCCGGCGAGGGAAAGCCCACGATAGCCGAAGAAAGCGCGTCAATCGTGGCTACCCATGCCAATTCGATTTCCACCCCGCAACTGAGGCATTCCAGAAAACCCTTCGTTCTGCTGTTGGAGGACTAAAGCACGAAAACAATTCTTGACACTCCTTTATTGAGTGAACCAAGAGATCAAAGGCAAGACCATTGTGGCCATGGATACCGATCAGGAGACCCTGGATTGGATTCAGAAAGGTGTCATCGCCGCGACTATCGCCCAGAAACCCTTTACCATGGCGTTTTACGGGCTCAAAATACTCGATTCCGTCCACCATGATAAGCTTGCGTCTCTGATCCTTGACTCAGCCCGCGATCCTTTCGCTATTCTCCCGGCCTTCGTGGATACGGGAGCAATCGTGATTGACCGAAACAACATAAGCGAGTTTACCAGGTCACGTGATTCCGCTAGCTCGCCGGTGCGATAGGCCTACCGCCCATGATAATCCGGTGGAACGCGCGCTCCGTCGCGCGTTCACGAAGCGTGCGCAGGAGCGCCCGCTCCACCCAAAACGAGAAGCAGCCTTGCTCAGAAGTTGACTTAAGGCCATATCTGGTTTAAGAGCATGGCGAGGCGAGTTCCAGCCTTCACAAGCTGTTCCTTCAGGACTGGCTTGGCTGCTCTCAGATACTGGGATCCTAATCTCTCGTTCAAGCGTTTCATTCTTTTTGATACGTGATTGTTATCGCTGCAGTCTCCTACCCTTTGCGCTATTTCCCGAGGTACCGGCTTTGGAAGCTTGCCGTAAGCCGTCCTGACTGCGAGTTGATGGCTCTCCCAAGCCCAATGGTCCACATTGATAGGTTGCCGTTTCCACGCAGCGATCTGCATCGCAAACTCTCGGTTTAGCATGGCAGAGAATTCAGCAACGGTCCGGTTTCCTGAAACTCTTTTAACCAGTTCGTTGTCCCAGACTGCGTGCAAATTAGGCCTGAAGTTTTCTTTGGCGAGCTCTTCCGGGGTATTTCCTTGCAGTTCAGACCTGGCGCCGAAGAAGGTTACTGGCAGGCAGTTTCCTCCACGATCGCCGTTGCCTGCGGTGTGCAGCGGCTGGTGGAGGTCTCCAACGAAATGAATCAAAAACATCAAGGCCTCAGCTCTTTTTCTTTCTGTGCCGCCTCCTGACCTGAGGAGATCTACCTGTTGATGAATAGCCCTGACGACACATCCAGCCTCCGAAGGACAAAAGTGATCCAGTTCATTATGGGGCTTGTTAAGTGGGATCTCAATAAAGTGCCAGAGGGCTGTTTCTCTTCGATCATTTCTGATGTCGTCAGCCCAGGTTGAAACATTGGCTAGAACATCCAGAGTGTTTGCCTCGCACAGCCGCTCTAAGTGTGAATCGATCTGTCTCCCCCGCAAAAGCTGATGGGATTTATTGAGAGCATTTGGACTGAGCTGCTGCAGCGCAATGAGCGCAATGGCCTGGTGGCCTTCACAGCCCCAGGCAAACGCAAAGGCAGGCGCCCACAGAGAGCTAAGAGTTAGAGTGAGCAGAAATCTTGATGCGCTCAACCGACGTGCCATGTTATTAACAGGAGTAAAAGTAAGCTGACAGTCAACATCACTCCCAATAAGACCCCCCCTCACCTCCAGCCCCTCTCCCCTGTGGGAGAGGGTGGCCGTAGGTCGGGTGAGGGTGGAGTTGTTTCGATGCAGAAGTGTCTGTCTACCTGCGCACTGATTGGTAAGTGACTTCAATCTTGCCCGCCAAGGAGGACCTCAAGAAGATTTCCGCAACGCCTCGATTCGCGGGACCCGGCTTTTCGGGCTGTCCAGGCTGAAGGATCGGGCATCGCCTAGCTCATCGCGAACGTAGTTCTCGCACCGCTTCACGGCTTCCAGCAAGGCTTTGTCCTTCGAAGCAAACGTTGCCCAGGCAATGGATCGATTGGTCACATCGTATTCCCACAAACCGATCAATCGACCTCGATCGAAAATACCGTGACTGGGCAGGTCAGAAAGTTGGCCGGCAGCCTGATATCCCTTCTCCACAAACAGCTTGCGCTCGAAGTCTGCCGCTGCCAGCAGTGTCTGGATATCCCGCCGGAGGTGTGTAATGCCGTCGAGACTGCTGAGCAGCGCGTACTGCGATTGCTTTGGTACACGAAAGGAAAGCAGAGCCTCACGGTCTTCTGGAAACATTAGGCGCTCTTCCTCATCAGAGAATGGCACTAATTGCAGCGGAGCCACTGCCGCCTTGACAGCTTTGACGCCAACGCCTGAGAACCACTGAAATTCGGCCAACGTCGCAGGTCCAATCCATGAAAAGAACCTCCGTGCGAGTTCGGTGCAGGCTTCTTCCTGCGAGAGTTTGAGCCTACCCAGAGGATTGGGCCGCCAAAGGGCGTAGCGATAGCGCTGATGATCCAGACGTCCATTGGTCGAAATACGCCGGATTTCACCGGTAGATTGAAGCTTTCCCAGGGCCGCTGGCAGCGTGGTGGTCAAACCCCGCTTGGTGCCTTCAGCCCCGAGGCTGCGCACTGCCCCGCCAGTCGCCGTTCGTAGTTCCTCAGGATCCTTCGGCCCTCTGGCGAGAGCATCGACGATAGCCACCCTGTGGTCCAGTGATCCCCTAATATCCCATAGCTGAGATTCAGTATCAATGGGGGAATAGGTGTCTGCGGTCAGTCGTGGCTGGCAGGGGGAAACGGAACAAGCTTCCAACATTGTATGTCAGAAGACAGAGGCAAGGAGATTGGCTGGCAGGCAGTGATTTGGACTCTAAGTAAGTTACATCCGGTGTTACGAACGAGACACCTCTTTATCCTTGTCTCCGTGCTTTTCGGCCTCTTTGGTCTCAGCCTTGGCGTCTTTTATGTCCTTGTCTCTTTGCTTTTCGGCTTTCTTGGCCTCTGCTTTGGCATCAACATTTGGGCTCAGTGCGTGAATGGCTTTGCCCAGAGACATGGACGGATTGCCCGTCATTTTTGCCTTTAATTGGTCAAAGGGAATGTTGGAATTGTGTGCGACATGCAAGGCGGCGACAAAC
>JBGOVH010000473.1:0-3346 GCA_041478005.1 Terriglobia bacterium
CAGAATTCTCGCGATGAGGGTTGGCTCTCCCGAGAAGATCTTAGCCATGAATAGGCCCAGCGGTTTAGTGACCGCAAAAACGGCCAGGAAATAGATGCCAAACTGCAATAATCCATTGTGTGTCATTGTTGCTCTTCGTGAGAGCCAACAGGGTTTTGACCTAAGGCCCCCTGAGATTCAAAAAGCTTTTTGCGGTTCAAAACTTTTCTGGTTTGAGTAGAGCGTATGTCAAATAGACCAGCAGCGCCACCGTAATGAGACCACTAACGAAATACTCTAGATTCATACTGACTCCTTCCTAGACGCGCTCGCAAAAGCGAACATAACAAAGTGACAGCACAAAAAAAATGAGCGTCAAGGCAAGAAACAAAATATCGAGCATGTCAGTCCTCCTTATTTCTGTATGGATGCTTAGCGTCTTCGTCGGCTGTTTCGCCAGACAATGAGCCGCGCCAGACAGAGAGACGTGAATAGATCGAGATCCCTGAAGAACAGAGTGATATTTTCTGCAAGTCGAGTGGCAATTTTCTCTAGTCGCACTCGAAAGAGAACACCCGCCATCGTTGAAGCAAACCCTGCCTGATGAAACAAGTGCCCAATCAACCGTTCACTGTGGACAAACATAAGTGCCTCTCTCCTCGAAATGGTCTTCCGATCTGTCTTCGTTACTCGCTCTCAGTGTTCCCCTGAGAGCCCCCTTCAATTCACTGTAGATCCGATCAAATAAGGAAGTCATAAAGAGTTCCTAAAGAGTTTGTTAAGAGGGCGTAAAAAGAATGTAAGGGCGAAATACCGAGACCGGCGCTCATAGAGCGCCGCTACGATTCTTTCACGCCTTCAGAGGCTGGGGGTGAGGGGGCAGCGGCATCAGAGCGGTACTCATGCGAATTTGCTCATGTCGCCATGTTTAACACTTAAGACAAGAATAATTATTGAAGAGTTTTCACAGGGCTGTTACCTTCTTTAAGGACGGTTTCTCAATTTCTGACACCTATTCACTTTATGGAGTACGAGAGTGTTTCGAAGATTTCCAATGAACATCGACTGGTGGATAAGAGCAGGCTACTTTATCAGCTTGATGATGGGTCTTTTTTTCCCATCCATTCCAGGGCAAGAGGTTTCATTGCCCAAGAAAGCTGAATTACCTCGAGCTGCATCCATCAAGATAGATTTCGAGCGGGATATTCAGCCTATCTTCAGCAAGAACTGCACCCGTTGTCACGGCCGGGACTTACAGTTAAGCAGCTTTCGGCTGGATGAGCGAAAAGCTGCCCTGGCGGGCGGAAATCATGGACAAGACATCAAGCCGGGAAACAGTGCCGGGAGCCGGTTGATTGAATTAGTCGTGGGAATTCAGGAAGGGAAGATCATGCCACCAGAGGGCGAACGGCTTTCGGCGGAGCAGATCGGCCTGCTGCGCGCCTGGATCGATCAAGGAGCTGAGTGGCCGGAAGATGTGGCCCCATCCGGATCCGCAAGCAAAAGCAGTTCGAAGAAAATTCCCTGGTCCTTCGCTCCGGTAAGGCGCCCTGAGATTCCAACGGTGGCCGATAAAGTCCAGGTCCGCAATTCTATTGATGCTTTCGTCTTTAATCGGCTAGAGAAAGAAAAGATTAAACCTTCTCCAGAAGCCAGCCGTGAAACCCTTTTCCGCCGTGCGAGTCTGGACTTGACGGGACTGCCTCCCACTCCACAGGAAGTGGCCGACTTTATCAACGATCAGCGGTCCGATGCCTACGAGAAGCTGGTAGATCGCCTGCTTGATTCGCCTCACTACGGAGAAAGATGGGCACGGCCCTGGCTGGACCTGGCGCGCTATGCCGATAGCGACGGATATGAGAAGGATAATGTCCGGCCCCACGCCTGGAGATATCGTCAGTGGGTGATCGAGGCCCTGAACCGCAATATGCCTTTCGATCAATTCACGATCGAACAAATCGCTGGCGACTTGCTGCCCAATGCAACACCCGAGCAGAAGATTGCGACCGGATTTAGCCGTAACACCTTAACCAATCGCGAGGGGGGCATCGACCGGGAAGAGTTTCGTGTCGAACAGGTGATCGACCGGACGACCACTGTTGGAGCGGTCTGGCTCGGGCTGACGATCGGCTGTGCGCGCTGCCACGATCACAAATATGATCCGATCAGTCAGAAGGAGGTGTATCAATTGACCGCCTTTTTTAATACGGCGGCTGAAGTGAACATCGAGGTCCCTCTCCCAGGAGAAATGGGACCTTACCTCAAGGGAAAACCTGAATATGACAAAAAGAGAGCGGCCCTTCTAGCCGAATATAAAGTTGCCGAGAACCAGGCAGACTGGGAGAAAAAGACACTCGAGGCTGCGGCTCATCCAGGTTTGGACGTCCCCTATGACGTGGCTTGGGACACCGTTGGCAAGATGCTGGACGGTGGTCAGGAAATAATGATGCTCGATCCTGCGAAACGAACTCCGAAGCAACAAAATAAATTGGCAGACCATTTCGTCCGTTTTTATGAAATTCCCGTGGGCAAGGAGAAGTATGAATCCCTGAAGTACAAGGAGCTTTCCGAAAAGTTGGATCAGTTGGATAAGGAATTTCCCGGGCTCACCGAAGCGCAGACGATTACAGAGAACCCTCACCCCCCCAAAACCCACGTTCTCATTCGGGGTGATTACCGCCAGCCGGGCATCGAAGTCCAGCCGGACACTCTATCTCTCTTGCCTCCTCTGCCCAAAGGTCTCGAAGCGCCGAGATTGAAATTTGCTCGATGGCTTGTATCTAAGGATAACCCACTGACTCCACGTGTGACCATGAATCGAATGTGGCAGGAATTCTTCGGCCGCGGACTGGTGGAAAGCTCCGGAGACTTTGGAACTCGAGGAGATTTACCCACCCACCTTGAATTGCTGGATTGGTTGGCCGCAGAATTCATCGAAGGCGGGTGGAATATGAAGAAGATGCATAAGCTGATTGTCACTTCGGCCACCTACAAACAATCCTCGAGGACGCGGAAGGATCTGGTCACGATTGATCCCTACAACAAACTGCTGGCACGCCAGTCGCGTCTTCGATTGACAGCCGAGCTGGTCCGCGACACAACCCTAGCCGCCAGTGGATTGCTTGACCCAACGATTGGCGGCAAAAGCATTCGCCCGCCATTGCCGCCGGGTGTGGCTGATCTGGGATACGGAGGCGGCATCAAATGGGCAGAAAGCGAGGGCGCTGCCCGCTATCGCCGCGGTCTGTATGTCCTCTTTCAGCGGACAGTTCCTTATCCACAGTTGATGACATTTGATGCGCCCAACACCTTGCTCACCTGTACTCGAAGGGAGCGATCCACAACACCTCTGCAAGCCTTAAACCTG